>JBKJMZ010000138.1:0-14959 GCA_046596255.1 Ferruginibacter sp.
TATTCCGGTTTCACCATCATGCCCATAAAGCCAAGGTCGGCCAGTTTTTCGATCTGTTCTTTTGGAAAACGCTGCAGTTCATCTCTTTCAATAACACCCGGGAGGCATTCATTTACCGCAAAATCCTTTGCAGCCTGTTTTATCATTAACTGTTCTTCAGTATGTTCAAATAGCATAATCAGGTTTTTAAAATATAGGCAAAAATAAGGATTTATCTCCCTGTATTTGCAGTAAGCATTGCAACCAAATCATCTCTCGATATCATTCTTGCCCCCAGGCTTTCCAAATGAGCGGTGTGCAACTGGCAGTCTATCAATTGCACATTTTCCTTTTGTAATTGCCTTACATAATTAATGAATGCAAATTTGCTGGCATTGGGTTTATGACTGAACATACTTTCTCCAAAGAACATTCTACCAAGCCTTACACCATATAATCCACCAACCAGTTCTCCATCCATCCAGGTTTCTGCGCTGTGGGCATATCCCATTTCATGCAATATTGTATATGCTTTTTGCATAGCCGGAGATATCCAGGTACCGTCCTGTCCTTTGCGGGGGGCAGTTTTACAATTTTGTATCACCTCTGTAAAAGCACGGTTGCTGGTAAACCGGAATTTGCCGTTGTTTAAAACGGTTCTCATGCTGCTGCTTACTTTTAATTCATCGGGGAATAAAACAAAACGTGGATCGGGGCTCCACCAGCAGATGGGTTCATCTTCATTGTACCAGGGAAATATGCCACTTTGGTAGGCAAGTAATAATCGTTCGGTACTAAGGTCTCCTCCAATGGCCAACAAACCATCTTCATCAGCCATGTTTAATGGAGGAAAAACGAGGTCATTGTTTAAGAGGAACATGGTTAAAGATAAAATATAGTTGTGATTCGCTATCAGAAGGAACTTGAAATTATAATACACCTGTTATGCTGAGGAACGAAGCAACTCATCTTCTATTCAAACAGCGTAATTATTATAGGGAGATGCTTCGTGCCTCAGCATGACAGGGCAAAGTGAATTATCTTAAAAAACATAATAAGTATGGGAGAGAAAAAATTAAGCAGCGATTACCTCCACAGTTGCATTGATGCCCCTGTCGGTTATGGCATCGCACTGTGGTTTTAAAATTTCGTAACTGCCTTCTTTAACGGCGTACTTACCTTTTGCATCAATGATGATGGCGCACTGTTCTGCCTGCTCGGTGGAGTGGCCGCAGATATCAATCAGTGCTTCAATTACCCAATCAAAAGTATTTACCTCATCGTTCCATACAATAAGTGTACATGATTGTTCAGTTAAAGTGAGTGTATCAAACTGCTCTTTAAAATTTGTATTTGTGTTGACTGTTGACATGATGATTACAAAAGTAAGTTGAAAAATTTGATCAAAGGAAAAAAAGCGCCAGTTTTTCACCTGCCTAACAATCTAACTTTTAGTTCGGCCGTTTTTTTGTGTAAATTGATGCATAACTTCCTGAAAGTAAAAAACCTCACATTTCTGTGAGGTTTCTGTGGGAGCACACGGGTTCGAACCGCGGACCCTCTGCTTGTAAGGCAGATGCTCTAAACCAACTGAGCTATGCTCCCTTTTTAATTTAGGATGGCAAAGATAAGGGTTAAATATTTTCTACAAAATTTTTTAAGAAATTAGTTCAGTTGCAAAGCCGGGAGCCTGTAACTCTGCCCGTCATACACAAATAATTCATCTATTTCTACAACCCAGTATTTGTATAAAGGCGATTTGCTGAGGTATTGCTCCACATCAATTTTACTGGGGGCATTAAATACCATCCAGCTTTTCTGGCATTCCATGCTCACTGTATAATAATCAAGTATATGCTTCTCTATTAAACTGTTTATGTAGGCACGGTGTGCAGGCACATAGCCCATAAATTGTTCATCCATATCAAAATGAACGGTAACCTGGTATTTGTTTATAGATTCATCCCTTATATTTTCCATTCCACTATATTATTTTCCCATGCTGCATCATATGGGGCTGTTATTTTTATATAGTTATCGGTATATCCTTCCATCATATTATTCTTATTCTTTGTTTCAAACAATACTTTGCGGATTTCGCCAATATGGGCATTGGTAAAGTATTGCATTTTTTGATAGCTCAGGTTCCTCAAAGCCTTATTCCGCTCATTTCTTGTATTAACCGGAACAACAGGTTTCATAGTGGCTGCCAGTGTATTCGTTCTTTCCGAATAAGTAAATACATGCAGGTAAGATATATCAAGCTGGTGCAGAAAATCAAACGTTTCCATAAAATCTGCTTCGGTCTCACCCGGGAAGCCTACGATCACATCAACACCTACGCAGCAATGTGGCATCATGGTTTTTATCAGCCCAACCCTTTCGGCATATAATTCTTTTTTATACCGCCTTCTCATTATACCCAGTATCTTATCGCTTCCGCTTTGCAAGGGTATATGAAAATGCGGCATGAACTTTTTGCTGTTGCTTACAAATTCAATGATATCATTCGTTAATAAATTTGGTTCAATAGAAGAAATGCGAAAACGTTCTATACTATCTACTTTATCTAATTCCTGTATTAATGAAAAGAAATTTTCTTTATCAGAGACCCGCCCTGATTCACCTCTTTGGGGTGTGGGAGGGCGGAAGTCGCCGAGGTTAATTCCGGTCAACACGATCTCCTTCGCACCCTGCTCAGCAATAGCTTCTACATTGGCCAATACATTATTGATACTATCGCTCCGGCTCTTTCCCCTTGCCATTGGTATGGTACAAAAAGAACAGGTGTAATCACAGCCATCCTGTACTTTTAAAAATATCCTGGTACGGTCATTAATGGAGTGTGAGGCAGTGAATTCATTAACATCTTCAATATCGCAACTGCAGATCTTTGCACTGTCGCCCTTGCTGAGCTCTTTTAAATGTGTAACTATATTAAATTTTTCAGCCGCACCCAGTACCAGGTCTACACCGGGGATATTAGCAATTTCCTTAGGCTTTAGCTGGGCATAACAGCCCGTGATCACAACCATAGCCTCCGGTGCCTTACGCTGAATACGGCGAACCAGCATCCGGCATTCCTTATCTGCATTTTCAGTTACCGAGCAGGTGTTGATCACATACAGGTCTGCCACTTCATCAAAATCCCTTTTTTCAAAGCCATCATTCTCCAGCAATCTTCCAATAGAAGAGGTCTCCGAAAAATTCAGCTTGCAGCCCAATGTATGTAATGCTACCGTTTTGTTCATTGCAGCAAAATTAATGAATGTTTGCCACGGAGGCACGGAAGCACAGAAAATACATTGGATCCCTTCTGTATGTTCTGTACCTCTGTGGCAATTCACTTTTACCGAAGGCAAACCTGGTGGCTTTTGGTGTTCCATCATTATGTAACTTGCTTCATGCTAAAAAAATATCTGCCATTTATCCTGCTCATCGCTGCGGCCCTATTGCTGTTTTTTATAAAAAAGAACCAGCGTAGCGCTAAGGAAAATTATGCGCCAACAGAACAAACAGAAAACAGGATCGAGGTTCCGGCTATTTTGCCTGTAGATACAAAGGGCAATGAAGTTGAAGCTGGATCAGATGACCCGGTTATAACAGGATTTAACCGTAACACGGAAAAACTCATCTTTAGCAAACATGCCCGTTGCAGGATGGATTGCAGGAAAATAGATGAATCAGAAGTGATAGCAATACTGAAGAACGGCACCATTAATTTAAAAAAAATCCAATCAGATAAAAGGGGTAAAACCTACCCGGTTGAAGGCTATACGCAAGATAAACAGCATGTAAGAATTGTTTTTGCCCCCAGGGATGATGCATTGGTTGTGGTAACTGTGATAGACCTGGGAACCGAATGGAAATGCGATTGTAAGTAGGTTTCCGCTTATCAATCTTTATATTTCCTCAATACAAAAACATTGTAAATTTGTGTTTCAAAGATTGAACAGATCGTAATGAAGATAAAATCCATATTGGCAAAACCCTTTGCCGGTTATATACACAAGCAGATTAAAAAAGGGATGGAAACTGCTGAAGCCGATCAGCAGACGATCTTTAATCACCTTGTAAAAATTGGCACTAAAACTGTTTTCGGGAAAGACCATGAATTTGCAGCCATTAAAACACACGAGGATTTTGTAAAACAGGTTCCCATCAGGGATTACGAAGCACTAAATCCTTATATCGAGAAGATCAAGCAAGGTACGCACAATGTTTTGTGGAGGGGGCAGCCGATATATTTCTCCAAGACCAGCGGCACCACCAGTGGGGTAAAATATATACCCATTACCAAGGATTCAATCCCCAATCATATCATCACGGCTCGTAACGCCTTATTATGTTATATGTCGGAGACTGGTAACACCAGGTTTGCCGATGGTAAACTTATCTTCCTGAGTGGCTCACCCGTTTTGGAAAGAGTAGGCGGTATACCTACCGGCAGGTTAAGCGGTATTGTAAATCACCATATACCAAAATATCTGCGGTCAAACCAACTGCCTTCTTTTACCACCAACTGTATTGAAGAGTGGGAAGAGAAACTGGATAAGATCGTGGATGAGACCATCAACCAGAATATGACCCTCATTAGCGGTATACCCCCGTGGATGCAGATGTATTTTGACAGGCTAACTGAAAAGAGCGGAAAAAAAGTTGGAGAGCTATTTCCTAATTTTAATTTGATGGTACAGGGCGGTGTGAATTTTGAGCCATATAAAGCCAGGCTTTATGAAAGCATTGGCCGCAAAATTGATTGTATTGAATTGTTCCCGGCCAGCGAAGGATTTTTTGCTTTCCAGGATTCACAGGAGTCGGAGGGATTATTACTGAATACCAATAGCGGCATATTTTTCGAATTTGTTCCGGCAGGAGAAATATTCAATGAAAATCCAACAAGGTTAACATTGAAGGATGTAAAGATTGGAGAGAACTATGCGCTTATCATCAACAGTAATGCAGGATTATGGGGTTATAATATTGGCGATACCATTAAATTTGTTTCAACCAGTCCTTACCGCATTGTGGTTACAGGCCGTACCAAACACTTTATCTCTGCATTTGGCGAACACGTGATCGGTGAAGAAGTGGAAGCTGCTTTATTGCAGGCTGCTGCAGAAGAGAATATTCCTATAACAGAATTTACCGTGGCTCCCAGGATCTCAACAGATGCAGGGAAGAGTTACCATGAATGGTTTATCGAGTTTGAGATGACGCCTGCAGACATGAAAGCATTTTCTATAAAAGTTGATGATAATCTCCGCAGGAAAAATGTTTACTACGATGACCTCGTTGGAGGAAATATCCTTCAGCAACTGAAAATATCTACTGTAAAAAAGAACGGCTTTATTGATTATATGAAAAGTATTGGCAAACTTGGTGGACAGAACAAAGTACCCCGCCTGAGTAACGACCGGAAGATAGCCGAAGAACTGGAGAAGTTCATTAACTAAAGCACAACAGAACTTATTAAACTTTACCAATATTTTTTGGTCTATTGTTTTCAAAATAATATACTTTTGCGTTGCTAAATGCAACAGGTTAAAATAAAATGAACAGGCATCAACTAGATATCACGATCTCAAACTCTTCTTCAGGGAGAGCGGGCAGCCTGTTATTTACATCCAGCTTCCGACGTGGATGCTGATAGGACGAGTAGCTAAAACCTGCCCCTGTCAGTGAAAAAATCCCCAAGAATTTTCCTTTAATATCTTTTAATTAACGCTTTCAATTTTTGACAATTGGAAAACAGTAACATTATAATCAAGGTTGCTACGGCAGCCGATACCCATTTCTCCAGTATAATTACTGATGAGATGGAAGCTTCGGCAAAAGCCCGTGGTACCGGTATTGCTAAGCGTTCGCCTGATTACATCGAGCAAAAAATGATCGAAGGCAAATCGGTGATAGCCATAACAAATGAGGGGGATTGGGTAGGTTTTTGCTACATAGAAGTATGGGAGCACAACAAATTCGTTGCTAACAGTGGTTTGATCGTTTCGCCTGCATACCGTAAAACGGGTGTTGCAAAAGCCATTAAGCAAAGGATATTTGAGCTGAGCAGGGAGAAATATTCTGATTCAAAAATATTTGGATTAACAACAGGACTGGCGGTGATGAAGATCAATTCGGACCTGGGATATGAACCGGTGACCTATTCTGAGCTAACAACGGATGAACAGTTCTGGGCTGGTTGCAAAAGCTGTGTTAACTATGATATCCTGGTGAGTAAGGACAGGAAAAATTGTATGTGCACGGCCATGCTTTTTGATCCTGAAGATCATTATACACCCGAGGAAACAAAAACAGAATTTAAAAAACAGTCAAAATTGTACGAACGTTTTATGCGGATAAAGCAGAGCAGGATGATGAGGTTCTTACATAAGAAGCAGCTTGGGTCATCCAGGTCAATGCTTCGTTACTTTTTTAATTTTTTAAATTAATTCATCATGAGCAAAAAAGTTGTCCTTGGTTTTAGCGGCGGGCTTGATACAACATACTGTGTAAAATACCTTACAGAAGAAAAGGGCTGCGCGGTACATTCTGTAATAGTGAACACGGGCGGTTTTACAGAAGAAGAATTGAATAAGATAGAGGCACATGCTTACAACCTTGGTGTAAAAACCCATACATCCATTAATGCTGTAAAAAATTATTATGATAGAATAATTAAGTACCTGGTTTTTGGTAATGTGCTAAAGAATAATACTTATCCATTAAGTGTTAGTGCAGAAAGATTAACCCAGGCAGTTTACATTGCTGAGCACGTTCAGCTTTTGAAAGCCGATATAGTAGCCCATGGCAGCACTGGGGCCGGTAACGACCAGGTTAGGTTTGATATGATCTTTAATATAATGATCCCGGGTGTAGAAATATGTACACCGATCAGGGACCTGAAATTAAGCCGTGAAGATGAGATCACTTATTTGAAAAGCAAGGGTGTAAACATGAATTTCGACAAGTCAATGTATTCTGTAAATAAAGGATTATGGGGTACCAGCGTTGGCGGAAAAGAAACATTAAACAGCAATGGTATGTTGCCTGAAGAAGCTTGGCCAACGCAGGTTACCAAACAAGGAATAAGTAATTTGGAATTAGGTTTTATAAAAGGAGAACTTTTTGAAGTAAACGGTAAGAAATTTGATCATCCTGTGGAAGCTATTCAGGAAGTACAAAAAATTGCCGGTCCGTTTGGTATCGGCAGGGATATTCATGTGGGCGATACCATCATTGGCATTAAAGGTCGGGTAGGTTTTGAAGCTGCGGCACCCATGGTCATCCTGAAAGCGCATCATGCTTTGGAAAAGCATGTGCTTACCAAGTGGCAACTCAACTGGAAAGACCAACTGGCGCTTTTTTATGGCAACTGGCTTCATGAAGGACAGATTCTTGACCCGGTGATGAGGGATATTGAATCATTCTTCAAAACCTCGCAGGAAAATGTAACCGGTAAAGTATTTGTAGCGTTGATGCCTTACCGTTTTCAGGTAACAGGTATTGAATCTGTATATGACCTGATGAGTAGCAAATTTGGCAAGTATGGAGAAATGAATAATGGATGGACCGGCGATGATGTAAGAGGATTCTCTAAAATTTTCGGCAACCAGACGATGATCTATAATGCAGTAAAACAATCAGCAGATGGCAGGTAAAATCAACGTTGGCATTGTTGGCGGCGCGGGCTACACCGGCGGTGAGTTGATACGGCTATTGGTCAATCATCCCAATGCCGAAATTACTTTTGTAAACAGCAGCAGTAATGCAGGTAAGTTTTTATACGAAGTTCACCAGGACCTCCAGGGAGATACTGATCTGAAATTTACTTCTGATTTATCTCAAAAGATTGATGTATTATTTTTATGCCTTGGCCATGGTGATGCTGTAAAGTTTTTGAAAGAAAACAAAATTGATTCTACAATAAAGATCATTGACCTCAGCCAGGATTTCAGGCTGGGCGAAATGATCGGGAAAAGAAAATTTGTATATGGTTTACCGGAGCTTAATAAAATGCTTATAAAAAAAGCAAAGCATATTGCAAACCCCGGCTGCTTTGCTACGGCGATACAGTTGGGTTTATTACCGCTTGCAAAGGCCGGCTTATTAAAAGAAGTTCATGCAACAGGTATTACCGGTTCTACAGGGGCGGGACAGGGGCTCAATGCTACATCGCATTTCAGTTGGCGTGCAAATAATATACAGGCTTATAAAACTTTATCCCACCAGCACCTTGCTGAAATCCATCTATCACTTCATCAACTACAAGGGTCTTTTCCCCGCCCTCCTAAAGGAGAAGGGCCGGGGGTGAGTTTTATACCCTGGAGGGGAGATTTTACCCGTGGCATTTTTATCAGCTCCCAGGTCAAATGTGATCTCAGCCTTGCAGAAGTAACTGCATTGTTTAAAGAATATTATGCTACACATCCTTTTGTTGTAGTAAGTAAAGACCCTGTTTTTTTAAAGCAGGTAGTTAATACCAACAAATGTTTTATCCAATTGGAAAAAGTTGGAACAGACCTGGTGATTCATTCTGTTATTGACAATTTATTGAAAGGGGCAAGCGGACAGGCCGTTCAGAATATGAACCTGATGTTTAATCTTGAGGAAACAGCGGGATTAAAACTTAAAGCAAATTATTTTTAGCCCCTAAATCCCCTAAAGGGGACTTTGGAGCCTATAGTATATAAGAGTTTTCAGAAACTCTGGAAGTTAGGACTGATGAAATTAATTATTCACAAAAAAGCTAAGTTCTCCGCCGCGGCGGAGACAGGGTTATGAATTTATTTGATGTATATCCACTTAATGACATCTGCATAGAAAGCGCTGCCGGCTCTTATGTGTGGGATGATAAAGGGAACAAATACCTGGATCTCTATGGTGGCCATGCAGTGATCTCCATTGGACATACACACCCGCACTATGTAAAGCGGATTGAAGATCAGTTGCATAAAGTAGGTTTCTATTCCAACTCTATAAAGATCCCATTGCAGGTTGAACTTGCTGAAAAACTTGGAAAAATATCCGGTAAGCAAGATTACCAGCTTTTCTTATGTAACTCCGGCGCAGAGGCAAACGAGAATGCTTTTAAATTGGCTTCTTTTTACAATAGAAGAAAGAAGATCATTGCATTTAAGAAAGCATTTCATGGCAGAACATCTTTAGCTGTAGCTGCAACAGATAATCCGGCCATTGTAGCGCCTGCCAATGAAACGGAAAATGTTATTTTTCTTCCTTTCAATGAGGAGGCTGAACTGGAAAAAGCATTTAAGGATAATGAAATTTCGGCTGTTATTATTGAGGGAATACAGGGCGTGGGTGGTATCAATATAGCAAGCCCATCTTTCTTACAAAAGTTAAGATCACTTTGCGACGAATATGATGCAGTATTCATTGCCGATGCGGTACAATGTGGATATGGCAGATCAGGTAAATTTTATTCGCATGATTTTGCGGATGTGAATGCTGATATATATTCCATGGCAAAGGGTATGGGTAATGGTTTCCCTGTTGGAGCTATTTCTATTTCACCCAGGATCAAAGCAAAGCATTTTATGTTGGGTACAACCTTTGGAGGTAATCATTTGGCTTGTGCCGCAGCGCTGGCTGTATTGGAAATTATAGAGAAAGATGATCTTATGAATAATGCCACAGTTGTTGGCGATTATTTGATGACCGAATTAAAAAAACTGCCAAAGATAAAAGAAGTGAGAGGCAAAGGACTGATGATAGGCATCGAATTGCCGCAAGAACTGAATATGGTGAAGAAGAATCTTTTGTTGAAGCATAAGATATTTACCGGTGAAGCCAAGCCAAATGTGATCAGGCTTTTACCTGCATTGAATATTTCAAAAAGGGAAGCTGATATTTTTTTACAGGCAATTAAAACAGAATTAAACCTGGTCTGACAGCCTGCCTCGATAATTTCGGGGTCCTCGTCTGACCAATCCATTAAAACAAAGAGAAGTGAAAAATTTTATTTCGGTAAATGATGTGGATGATATGAATGCATTGGTAAAGCAGGCGTTACAATACAAAGCCGATCCTTTTGCTGACAAAACTTTAGGCGCTGGCAAAAGAGTAGGATTGCTTTTCCTGAATCCTTCTTTGCGTACCAGGTTAAGTACACAGGTAGCTGCTGCAAACCTGGGAATGGAACCTATCGTTTTTAATGTTGATAAGGAAGGCTGGGCATTGGAATTTGCAGAAGGCGCTATAATGAATGGAACCACGGTTGAACATATTAAGGATGCTGCACCTGTATTAGGTCAATACTTTGATATTTTATGCATTCGCACATTTCCTTTATTGCAAAACAGGGATGAAGATTATGCGGAAACAGTGATCAGCCTGTTCATAAAATATGCTGGTGTACCAATTATTAGCTTAGAGAGTGCAACATTACACCCATTACAATCTCTTGCTGATATAATAACTATTCAAGAAAACAGGCTCTCAGTTCCTCCGCCAGCTGGCGGAGGCGGAGGGGGTAAGGTAGTATTGACATGGGCCCCTCATATTAAACCATTGCCCCAATGTGTTGCCAATTCATTTGCACAATGGGTAGGTGCATGGGGCCAGGCTGAATTTGTGATCACTCACCCGGCAGGGTATGAACTGGATGAATCGTTCATAAAAAATGCAACCATTATTACAAACCAGGATGAGGCTTTACAAAATGCAGACTATGTGTATGTAAAGAACTGGAGCAGTTACCGGAACTATGGAAAGATACTCAGCAATGATACGGGTTGGATGCTGACCAATAAAAAACTTGCATTGACCAATCACGCAAAAGTCATGCATTGTTTACCTGTTCGCCGCAATGTAGAATTAAGTGATGAAGTTTTGGATAGCAAACACAGTTTGGTTACACAGCAGGCGGGCAACAGGGTATGGGCTGCACAGGCTGTATTATCAGCCATTTTAAAAACCATGTAATGGAAAAATTATTCGTAATCAAAGTTGGCGGTAATATTTTGGATGATGCCATGGCTCAGCAGGCGTTCTTACAAAAATTTGCTTCCATGGCAGAGAAGAAATTGTTAGTTCATGGAGGAGGTAAAATTGCCAGCAGCATTGGAAAGCAATTGGGTATTGAGCCAAATTATAGCAATGGCAGGCGTATAACTGACGAAGCTACTATTGACCTGGTAACAATGGTGTATGGAGGATTGATCAATAAGAAATTGGTTGCTGCATTGCAATCGATGAAATGCAATGCCATTGGTATTACAGGAGCAGATGGCAATATCATTTCTGCAACAAAAAGGCCTGTAGCTGATATTGATTATGGTTTTGTGGGCGATATAAATGATGACCGGGTAAGTGCAACTAACCTACAGGTTTTACTGGATAGCAATATGGTACCGGTTGTTGCGCCTTTAACCCATGATGGCAATGGACAACTATTAAATACCAATGCAGATACCATTGCAGCTGCATTGGCTGTTGCTTTGTCAGCTCAATACAATGTAAGACTGATCTATTGCTTTGAAAAGAAAGGGGTTTTGGAAAATATAGCTGATGATAATTCAGTAATAACTTTGATCAATAAAGAAAAGTATAGCCGGTTGTTGCAGGAAAAGAAACTGGCAGATGGGATACTGCCGAAAATAGATAATGCATTTGCAGGCATTGAAAAGGGCGTAAAAGAAGTATTGATAGGAGATGCGAATGACCTGCTTGAAAATATTACGGATAAAACGGTTGGAACATTAATAACGCATTGACAGCACTTACACCATACCAGGATGCTGTTGAACTTTTAAAAAATTTAATAGCTACTCCTTCTTTCAGTAGAGAGGAAGATAAGACAGCTGATATTATTGAAAAATATTTCAGTGAAAGAAATATAGCATCAAACCGTTTATTAAATAATGTGTGGTGCGTAAATAAATATTTTGATGAACATAAACCTACAATCTTACTAAATTCTCACCACGATACAGTAAAGCCAAACCCGCTATACACGAAAGATCCTTTTTCACCAATCATTGAAGATGGAAAATTATTCGGCCTGGGCAGCAATGACGCCGGTGGCTGTCTGGTAAGTTTAATCACCAGCTTTTGCCATTTTTATGAAATGGAAAACCTAAAGTATAATATTGTTATTGCTGCAACTGCAGAGGAAGAAATTAGTGGTTCCGGTGGTATTGAAAAACTGCTTGGATCAGTCGGGTTCAGTTCTCAAATCCTGAGCGGAGTCGAAGGGAGGGGGTTAGGGGGTGTAATTGTTGGCGAGCCAACACTCAGCAATCTGGCCATAGCCGAAAAAGGCCTGCTGGTGCTCGATTGTGTAACCTCAGGCAAAGCTGGCCATGCTGCCAGGGAAGAAGGAGAAAATGCCATTTATAAAGCAATAAAAGATATCGAATGGTTCCGGCAATTTAAATTTCCGATAATTTCAGAAATGCTGGGGCCAGTAAAAATGTCTGTCACTTCCATCAACACGGATAATAAAGCCCACAATATTATTCCTGCTACCTGTAGTTTTGTGGTTGATATCAGGGTTACCGATGTTTATAGCCATGAAGAAATTCTGGATACGATCAAACAGCATATCCGATCCGAAGCAAGGCCAAGAAGTATGCGCATAAGGTCATCAGCTATAGATAAAATCCACCCGCTTGTACAGGCTGGTATAAATTTAGGGAGGCAAACTTATAGTTCTCCAACAACATCTGATGCGGCATTGATACTGGCGCCGGTATTAAAATGCGGTCCTGGTGACAGTGCAAGAAGTCATACCCCGGATGAATTTATTTATTTAAGAGAAATTGAGGAGGGCATTAATACTTATATAAAAATTTTAGAGCAGGTAGTTCAATAAAATTTTTACTTTAAAATAAAAATGAAATGGCAGATCCGAAAAGTGCAAGCTCCCCTTTAGGAGCTGGAGGTATGAAACTCTGGCAAAAAGATAAGATGGCTTTAGCAGAAGTGGAAAAATTTACCGTTGGTAGCGACAGGGAACTTGACCTGCATCTGGCTTCATTTGATGTAATGGGTTCACTGGCGCATGCACAAATGCTTGAGTCAGTTGGATTATTATCTGCAACAGAACTGAGCCAACTGCAAACAGAACTGAAAAATATCTATCAGAGCATACAAAGCGGTAATTTTAAATTAAATGAAGGGGTAGAGGATATTCATTCACAGGTTGAATTAATGCTAATTGAAAAGTTGGGAGATACAGGAAAGAAGATACATAGCGCACGTAGCAGGAACGATCAGGTTTTGGTTGACATGAAATTATTTCTGCGTGCCGAAATTGAAACTACCGTAATAAATACACAGGCATTATTCAACCTGTTGATCAAACAAAGTGAGCAATACAAAAATGATCTGCTTCCAGGGTATACCCATTTGCAATTAGCAATGCCTTCCTCATTCGGGTTATGGTTTGGAGCTTATGCAGAAAGTTTGATAGATGATTTAACCATAATGGAAGCTGCCTACCGGGTAGTTAATAAAAATCCCCTGGGTTCGGGTGCTGGCTATGGCTCATCATTTCCGATCAACAGGCAAATGACAACCGACCTCTTAGGTTTTGATGGATTGAATTATAATGTTGTGTATGCACAGATGGGCAGGGGTAAAACAGAAAAGATCGTTGCATCGGCCATGGCAAATATTGCAGCAACGCTTTCTAAATTAAGTATGGATGCCTGTTTATACCTCAACCAAAATTTTGGATTTATCTCTTTTCCGGAGGAGCTTACAACCGGCAGCAGCATCATGCCGCATAAAAAAAATCCGGATGTATTTGAATTAATACGTTCACATTGTAATCGCATACAGGGATTGCCCAACGAGATCATGTTGATGACAACCAACCTGCCCTCTGGTTATCATCGTGACCTGCAATTACTGAAGGAACATATCATTCCTGCATTTAAGCATTTGAATGATTGCCTGCAGATGGCTGGCTTAATGCTCGGCAGTATCAAAATAAAAAAGGATATTCTCAATGATGACAAGTATGCTTACTTATTCAGCGTGGAAGAAGTGAATAAACTGGTATTGCAGGGTATTCCTTTCCGGGATGCTTACAAGAAAGTGGGGTCGGACATCGAATCCGGGCAATTTACCCGTTCTCCAATGGCAGAACATACACATGAAGGCTCAATAGGAAACCTGTGTAATGACAGGCTGCAGGCCATGATGGAGGAGATCATACAGAAATTCAGCTTTAATAAAGTGAAAATTGCGTTGCAACAATTATTAAGTTAGATTTGCCGCAATAATTTTCTAAAAATAATGGCGGATCAATCCACAAAAAAACGCATTGCAATATTTGGTTCAACAGGTTCTATAGGTACCCAGGCATTGGAAGTTATTGGTGCAAATACTAATTTATTTGAAGTTGAAATATTAACAGCCCAAACAAATGATGAATTATTAATTACACAGGCCCTGCAATTCAGGCCCAATGCGGTTGTTATAGGAGATGATTCAAAATATGAAAAACTGAAAGCAGCATTATCTTCAACCGATATAAAAGTTTTTGCCGGTGAAGCTGCATTGGAAGAAGTGGCCGATTTTGATACTTATGATATGATGCTCGCCGGTATTGTTGGTTTTGCAGGTCTTAAACCAACCCTAAAAGCTGTAGAAAAAGGGAAAGCGGTAGGTTTGGCCAATAAAGAAACATTGGTAGTTGCAGGAGACATTGTAATGCAAAAGGCAATTGAAAAAAGGGCTCCCATCATACCTGTCGACAGTGAACATTCAGCCATTTTTCAATGCCTGGTTGGAGAATCAAGAAATCCGATTGAAAAAATTATTTTAACGGCAAGCGGTGGCCCTTTTTTAGGAAAAAAACCCAATTTCCTTGTTAATGTAAAAAGAGATCATGCACTACAGCATCCCAACTGGACTATGGGGGCAAAAATATCAATTGACTCTGCAACCCTTATGAACAAAGGGCTGGAGATGATTGAAGCCAAATGGCTTTTTAATTTACGGCCCGATCAGATTG
>JBKJMZ010000037.1:0-19909 GCA_046596255.1 Ferruginibacter sp.
CCACCAACAACCGGACCTTTGAACAACTAAAAAACTCTGGCAATTTCAGGCTGATCAGAAACATAGAGATTTCCAATAAAATTATGACCTATTATGAGAAGTTTCCCATAATACGCTTGCTGGAATCTGTTAATGAAACTGAATTTAATGAGTACAAAAAAGTAGCGGCAAAAATTTTCGATCCGGGGGTGTTTCTAAAAATGGAAGGGAAAAATGATGCAATCAAAAGGACAAGCGACAACCCTTCATTACGCACAACGGATAAAGAGCTATTACAGGAGCTTTCTGTTTTTGCAGTTTATATGCATGGGACAAAAAAAGGAATACTCGGAAATGATGAAGCATTAAAGATTAACGGGGCTGCATTAATTGAATATTTACAAAAGGAATATCATCTGGAATAATATAAGCGAAGAAAAAATAAAACTATGAGCAACATCAAACTATTTGAAAGCAAAAAAATACGCAGCCATTGGGATGCTGGGCAGGAGAAATGGTTTTTTTCTATAGTAGATGTCATTGAGGTATTGACTGACAGTCCACGCCCCAGAAAGTATTGGAATGCATTAAAAACAAAGCTTAAAGCTGAAGGAAGTCAGTTGTCCCAAAATATGGGACAACTGAAAATGCAATCCGAAGATGGTAAAATGTATGTAACCGATGTTGCCGATACCGAACAACTCTTCAGGCTCATTCAATCCATTCCTTCACCTAAGGCAGAGCAGTTTAAACAGTGGCTGGCAAAAACTGGCTACGAAAGAATTGAAGAAAGTCAGGATCCTGAAAAAAGTATTGATAGGGCTATGGAAAATTATATGAACTTGAGTTATAGTATAGAATGGATTAATCAACGCTTAAAAAGTATTGAGGTAAGAAAGGAACTAACTGATGAGTGGGAAAACCGTGGTGTAAAGAATTGACAGGAGTTTGCCACGCTTACGGATATTATAACACAAGCCTGGAGTGGCAAAACTGTAAAGCAATATAAGCAGCATAAAAATTTAAAGAAAGAAAACTTAAAAGATACCATGACCAATTTAGAATTGGTACTGAATATGCTTGCCGAAGCCACCACAAAAGAAATAAGTTCAGAGAAAAAGCCAAGGAATCTTGATGAGAATAAAATCATTGCCAGACAAGGTGGTATCATTGCAGGAAACACAAGAAAAGCAATTGAAGCTAAAACAGGAAAGAAAGTAGTGAGCAACCAAAATGCTAAAAAATTAATTGCTAATAAGCCTAAGAAAAAATAATGGAAGAAGAAAACAAAGAACCATCCCCTGCATCAGATGATACACAACAACAGTTGAACACACCTTCAACTGATGAACCAATTGTACCTGTTGCTGAAACATCAGAAATTATAAATCCTACATCAGACATAAAAGACATGGAAGTACATCACCACGCCCACGACCCTGCCGCACCTCATCATAAGAAAAACTGGAAAAGTTATTTCTGGGAATTTCTCATGTTGTTCCTCGCCGTCTCATTGGGATTTTATGCTGAAAATACCAGGGAAGTTATGATTCATAAAAAAGAAGTGAAGACACAGTTGAACTCTATGTTATCCGACCTTCAATCAGATATTGTTCTATTTGATTCGGTAAGAGACCGCAACACTTATAGTGTGCAAATGGCCGATTCATTGATTAGTTTGTTACACTCGGATATTACAAATACGTCTGAGATTTATTTTGCCGCCAGAACTGTTACTGCCAATCTGGGCTATTATTACACCAATACAAAATCTTTTGACCAGCTTAAGACTGCCGGATTGCTCCGGTATATAAAAAACAAAGAATTGCTGGATAGTATCGGTGCATACTATGTATCCTTTCATTGGCTTGCCAATCAAATCGACCTGCTGCGTCTTAAGCTTGATGAAATTCACAAAGGAAATGCCCTGTTGTTTGACAGCTATGTTTTTCAGCAAATGATAAGTACAAGAATTATAGGTACTGCAAATTTGGGAGGCCAAAGAACAACGCTCAACAAACCTGAGGGAAATCCGGATTTGCTTTCTATTGATGCAAAGGATTTAAATACTGTATCGCTGAATTATCATTATTATTCCTCTACAATTAAATTTTATATCCGTATGGGTAATACCCTTCAAAACCGGGCAAAAAAACTTATTGAAGTAATTAAAAAAGAATATTCTTTTGATTAGAGTGAAAAATTTATGGAAGTACAGCCCTTACTCACACTAAAAGAAAAAATGGCCGCCTCCTCTAATGTGTAGTGACTCACTATTTGCGGGATTTTTTATTTTTTACAAATGAAAAGCCAATAAATGGAAGAAAATAAAAAACTGTCTGCTAAACAGGCAGCTACATCATGGCAATGCATCATTCACAGGCAGATAATTGTACCGTAGCTATAAGTATCTTATTTTGGATTAGCTACACGCCAATCCTGTGGTGTTACGCCATACTCCTGTTTAAACACCCTTGCAAAATAGCCCGGGTCATTGTAGCCACAATCCATTGCGATGGCTGCAATACTGTTGCCGGGTTGCTTCAACAGTTCTTTAGCTTTGTTTAAACGGATGATACGGATAAATTTATTGGGCGAACAGCCCGTTAGTGCATCCAGTTTGCGGTGCAATTGAGAATGGCTCATAAATACCATTTTACACAACTGCTCAACCGTAAAGCCGGTGTCAGCTATATGTGTTTCTACCGCTTCTCTTACCCTTCTTACAAAGTCGTCTTCTGTTTTACGCTCACTTCGTTCTTCTACCGGTGCAATAAGTTCTGCTGGGGATGCTTCATTCCCGAGTCCTGCTTTCTTCAAATAAAACTGTTGCAGGTTTTTCCTTAACTCCAATAGTTTTTTTATCCGTATCAATAACTCTTCCCGGTTAAACGGTTTTTCTAAATATGCATCTGCGCCTTTTTCCAATCCTTCCATTTTACTTTCTATATCTGCTTTGGCGGTAAGCATGATGATGGGGATATGGCTGGTGTGCGCATCATTGCGTAATTGCCGGCACAATTCAAATCCATCCACAAAAGGCATCATTACATCTGTAATGATCAGGTCGGGAATAATTTCTGAAGCAATTTCAAAACCCTCTCTTCCATCCTGGCCAACAGCAAGGCGGTAATCGGGCAGGCAGGATGCGGTGTAAGCAACCACATCCGCATTGTCTTCCACCAATAAGATCAGTGGTCTTTCATTAATTTGTTTTTCTTCATCAATGTTAGTGCTTTTGGATTTGCCGGTATTTATTTTTTGTGGCAGGGAATTTTTAATATCCGGGTAAGTCATATGCTCTGTATTGGCCACCAATCTTTGTAACGGTAATAACACCATAAATTCACTTCCTTTATTGGCACCTGTTGGCGGGCTTTTTACGGTAATTTCGCCTTCCATTAGTTTAACTAATTCTTTGGTAAGTGCCAGCCCAATACCGGTTCCGTCGGTTTTACGGGTATGGCTGTTATCCAGTTGATAAAACCTTTCGAAGATATGTAGCAACTGGCTTTCCGGAATACCTATTCCTGTGTCCTTTACCTTGATAATTAAAGTTGATTTGTCTGCCTCATGCAACAGGCTGCTTTCGCCTACTGTAATATAAATATTGCCTTTTTCCGGCGTAAACTTTAATGCATTGGATAACAGGTTGGCTACAATCTGCCTCACTTTTTCGGGATCGTATGCCATGTACAATGCATCTATTTCGGCCAAAAAATGCAATTGCTTCTTTTGGCTTTCGGCCAGCGAATGAAAAGATTCTACAATGTACCGGAGAAAATTGATCATATCGCCTTTTACCAGTTGCAACGTCATTTTACCTGTTTCCAGTTTCGATAGATCGAGCATTTCATTTACCAGGTTCAGCAGGCTTTGCCCGTTTCGGATGATCATATCAATGCCATTATCCAAATGCTGCTGCGGATTGCTTTTAACCTGTTGTGCCATACCCAGTATAACAGTTAACGGGGTTCTAAATTCGTGAGTGATATTGGTGTATAGTTGTGTTTTTACCGAGTCTAATTCTTTTACCCTTTTGGCTTCCCGTTGTTCAAAATTTAATTGCGATTTTAGTTTGGCCCGGTTTATACTGAATTTAAAATAAGCCCTTATGCCCAATGCAAGCAGCAGTATATAAAAGAGGTAAGCCAACCAACTTCGCCACCAGGGCGGTAACACAGTGATCTGCAATTCGGCTATCTTATCACTCCAGATGCCCTGGCTGTTGCTGCCCTGTAATTTAAAAATGTATTTACCTGATGGGAGGTGTAAGTATGTGGCCGTTCGGCGGGTGCCGGATTCAACCCAATCCTTGTCTACACCAACTAATTGGTAACGGTATTTATTTTGAGCGGAAGCGGTAAGATCAAGGGATGAAAATTCAAGTGTAAGAATATCCTGCAAATGGGTAAGTGTAATTTCTTTTGATTGCTCAATGGTATTTTGCAACACTGCTGTTTTATCTCCGGGAGCAATGGATTGGTTATTGATGAGGATATCTGTGATAAACACATTGGGCATAAAACCCGGCACCAGTATTTCTTTAGGATCAAAAATATTTACCCCGTTAACCCCGCCAAAGGCAAGATTGCCATTTGGCAGCCTGGCATAAGCGCCGGTATTAAATTCATCGTCCTGCAAACCGTTAGCTTTGGTAAAATTATGAAAGACCCAGTTTTTGCTGCCATTATTTTTTGCTGCGGTGAGGCAAAAAATACCATTGTTAGTGCTGCCCCAGATATTACCGGCATCATCTGGTAATATACCATACACTACATCATCAGGTAAACCATTCTTTGTGGTAAGATGAAAAAAATCACCGGTAATTTTGTCAAGCCTGTTTAAACCACCTCCTTTTGTTGCTATCCATAAATATTTATTTGGTTCATTCGGGTCACCTAAAAAACAGGACACATGGTTATAGTTGAGCGAATTGCGGTTGTTGTTATTATTATAAAACCATTTAACCTGTGAAGATGCTATATTGTTATTATTTAAAATAACTTTGGCAAAACCATTTTCTGTACCTATCCAAAAGGTACCTTGCTTTTCCTCATATAATGCTGTACAAATAATTTTTGAACCATCTTTATTTATGTTAATGACATCCAGCTTTTCGGTAGCTGTATTCAATAAGGTAATAGCTCCGTCCTGTCCGGGAAACCAAAGATTGGCTTTATGATCTTCAAGAAAGGGTTGTTTTTTACCAAATAACAGATTGGCATTGATGCCGGGCCATGCCTGTAATGTATTGGAAGCAGGATTGTATTTAAAATATCCTTTTTCATCACTTTTAAACCAATAATCGCCGGTAGAAGCAATGATAAAATTATCTACCTGGCTTAGGGATGGATTTTTTTTAAAAGCATCTGAAATCAATCCGTCTTCTTTCAGGTTCACCCAGTTATAATCAAAACTCACTAAATAAATACCATTGCCTGCGGCAGGAATAATCAGGCGAATAGTTTTACCACTCGCCTGTGTTTTGAATTTACTGCGTACTGAATTGTATTTGCGCAAACCCCATCCCCCAGAACCTGACCACAATATTCCAGACTGGTCAATAATAAACGGATAGCATATCCTGATAGCAGTTTTGGGTAAAGGGTCATTCCAGTTTACCCGCTTACCGGGTTCGTTTTTATATACATCATAAAAAAACTCCTCCCGGTGATGATATTCCCAGGGTTTATTTACGGGTTTAAAAATAATATTTCCGGCAGGAGTTTTACTGCTGTTGAATAATGGAAAAATATCTTTACCGTCCGATAGATATAAGTTTCCATTTATTAATTTACTGCTATCCAGGTTCAGGTAACCGTCATTAAGCAGTATTCCATTGTTTAGTTTTACGAAATTATTCTTCAAAGGGTCAAAGCGGTACACAGCGCCATCCATACCCCCAATCCAGATAATACCGTTCTTATCTTTGCCCATGCCGTATACGTGTTCATCATTGGGTAAACTAAGCCGGCTAATAATGGGCGAAGCATCTTTCGCAAAGAATTCCTTACCGGCTTCAACAATATTTAACCCTGCAACATCTGTGGCTACAAGTATCCTGCCATCCGGCATTTCCAAAATAGATCGAATACCATTGCCCGACAGGCTGGCCGGTTTTGAATTACTATGTATGATGCGGTAAAATTTTCCGCTTTGTTTATCGTAAATATTTAACCCTGCATTTTCTGTCCCTACCCATATCCGCCCTTTTGAATCTTCAAAAAGTTTAAGTATTGTATTGCTGCTCAGGCTATGGACATTGTAGGGGTCATTGGTAAAAACCTTAAAACTATAACCATCATAGCGGTTCAATCCATTTTTAGTAGCCACCCAGATAAAACCTTCCTTATCCTGCAAAATATCGAATACCATCCCCTGTGATAAACCCTGAGCGGTAGAAATAGATTCGTAAGCAGGTGCATTTTGTGCGGATGATACCAATACACACCACATTAGAGAAACAGTAAGTAATGCCTTTATGCTGATAAGGGTTTTATGCATTTGCTTATAAAGATAATCGTAAAGTCATTTTTTATTGCATGGTTTAAAAAGAAATTAGTGCTGTTTTTACAGAATGACGAATTTATCCTGATGCTGCACAATTTATCCGGTTAAATGAAGAGAATATACAGTATAATGGTTGATTTGTACTCACTAAAAGCTGGTGATTTGCTGAATTTTACAATATTGCCCGTAGGCGTTGCAGGCAGTACTTTTTAAACAATCAAACTATTCTTTTTAACCAATAAACCAAACTAACATGAACCAGAAACTCCGTTTTAAAACAAAGATGTTCTTTCTTCTTTGTATGCTTATCCCTTTTGCAGGAATAAGCCAAACCAAAAATCTAATCTCCACCAATCGGGTATTTCCTAAAGTGGACAAAGTGCTTGAGTTTGAAAAAGCCATTGCTGCCCATGCTCAAAAGTACCACACTGGTACTGCCCACTGGAGGGTATTTGCCATTCAATCAGGGCCAGATGCAGGGGGCTACCATATTACTGAAGGACCAACAAGCTGGGAGACAGAAGATGTAAGGGGTAATTTAGGAAACGAGCATAACCTGGATTGGAACAAGAGTGTGGCTATTTATTTAACAGAAAGGGGATCAACCGGCTATTCTGTTTACCAGGATTCTTTAAGCACAGTGGCATTGGGTGATTTTTCGGATAAAATAAATATTAATCATGTTTATCCTAAAATTGGAAAGGCTGATAATGTAGTAAGTATGATAAAGAAATTGAAAAAAAATTGGGTTGCCGCTGGTGTAACGGTTGCTGTTTATGCGGCCAGTTCTTCGGGGCCGGCTCAGTATACAATAGTAACCAGGTATAAGCAGGGATTAAAAGAAAGAGCATCGGGTTTTCGTAAACCATTTAAAGAATCCTATGAGGCTGTAAATGGCGAGGGCTCTTATGCACAGTACCTTAAAGATCTTGCTGAGTATGTTGACGAAAGCTGGAGTGAATTACTTTTTTTGCGGGCTGATTTGAGTTCTAAATAAGCTTATTTCCTGTGGTAAGGTCCTCGAGGGTTGGTTAACCTTTGAGGACTTTATTAAAATATTTCGATTATAATTGCAGTAACATAACTGCTCTACTAAAACCTTTCAATCATGAAAGCAACCATCAGTATTCCTCTAAAGCAAAGCAGCACCATTCCTGCGCTTTCTGAAAATACTTTTTTAAGATACTTCAATTTTATTGCCTTGTATTTTGCACAAGGTGTGCCGGAAGGAATGTTATTCTATGGCATTCCGGCCTGGATGGCAATGAATGGCAAATCACCCGGCGAAATAGCAGGCTTTGCCGTAGCCTGTGGATTGCCCTGGAGTTTTAAATTTATTGTGGCGCCACTCATGGATCGCTATACCTGGTTACCGATGGGACGCAAAAGACCCTGGGTGCTAATGGGACAAGTTGGATTAATAGCAAGTTGTATTGCCATGGCTTATGTGCCCGATCCATTAAATAATTTAAACCTGTTGATGGCAGCGGGTTTTGTGGTATCGTTCTTTGGTGCTTTCCAGGATGTGGCTACCGACGGAATGGCTGTTGACATTATACCAATAAATCAGCAGGCCCGTGCCAATGGTTTCATGTGGGGTTCTAAAATTATTGCCATTTCAACTACACTTGCATTAGGAACCTGGCTGTTAAATAAATACGATTTTACCACTTCCATTCTTATGCTTTCGCTTATGATAGGCATTATTATGCTGGTGCCTCTATTTTTAAGAGAACGGCAGAATGAAAAAATATTGCCATGGACTTCAGGCGCTGCTTCACCGGAAACTAAAAAAATGCAATTAACCAGTTGGGCTTCTATTTTCAAATCATTATTCAGTGTGTTTAGTTTACGAAACTCCATCTTGCTTGCTTTTATATTATTCATAGCTCAGGGGGCTTACAATTATATTGATACATTACTGCCCATTTTTACGGTAAAAGAATTGAATTGGACGAATGGCAGTTACGCACAATTTTATGCAACTGCAAAAATAATAGGTGGCATTGGTGGAATGCTGATTGGAGGTATCCTTATTGACAAGTTTGGTAAAAAGCGCATGATGAATATTTATTTTTTTGGTATGGTGCTTTTTACAACTGTTTTAGCTTTTTCAAAAACGTATTGGGCCGATACAAGTTTTATTTATGCTTTTATGATGCTGTATAATATTGTTTACACATTTGCATGCATTGGCATTTTTGCCATTGCTATGCAATGTTGCTGGAAAAAAGTTTCGGCAAGCCAGTTTACTTTGTACATGACCATTGGTAACCTTGGGCGTATGGCATTAGCAGCATTAATTGGTCCAATAACTTCAAATTTCAGTTGGCAAATGGCCTTGCTTGCTTTTGCTGTTATGATTGCATTGGCCTGGTTGCTTCTGCAGTTTTTAAACATTAATAAGCAGGCAGCGCGGGTAGTTGATTTAGAAAACAGCGATACGGAAAATCAAATGACAATCGTAAAATAATATTAATCCATTCAATTACAAATACGATCAGGGTTCTGCAAACAAATCATTCTTAAAAATAAAATACAAAAGCATGACAAAATTATTAACAACAACTTTATTTGTGAGTTCATTATTATTCTTCAGCTGCAATAATGCCGAGTCAACAAAAAATGATGCAACACAATCAACAGCCAGTGATGCGCCTGAGTATTTTAACCTGCGCCCAAAGCTTGAAAAAGAATATGGCTATACCCACGCAGTTAGAATTGGCGACGACCTGAAAATTTCAGGAGCAGTAAGCATGAACGATTCAGGAGTGATAGTTTCACCAGGCAATATGGAACAGCAAATGAAAAATTGCTATGCCGATTTGGAAAAAATTCTACAGCATTATGGCTATACCTATGATGATGTGGTAGCCGAAAATATTTATACCACCAATATGGCGGAATTCATCAAAGTATCGGGCTTTCGTAATTCTATTTATAAAAAACAATTTCCAACAGGTAGCTGGCTTGAAGTTAAAGGCCTGGCTGTAGAAGGGCAATTGATTGAGATTGATATGGAGGCGCATAAGACAAAATAAAGATCGGCCTTGTGGGGTTCGTGTCTACACGAAACACAAGGCTTTACAAAATAAATGGTTCGTGAAGACACGAACCACAGCAGCGGTAATAGGATGCACCCACTCTTTGGATTATTTTTTTAGTATGGGTTGCAGTTATATTGTCACCCTACCCATTAAAACAAACAACCAAAAAAAATGCCGACTTAGTTATTTATAACTCAACTTTAAAATTGTTCTTATTATTCATCTAAAAATAAATCAAAATGAAAAAAACAATCCTTCTCGTTGCCTACGCTTCCTGCGTATTATTATTTGCTTCCTGCCAGGAAGCTGAAAAAAAAGAAACTCCGGAAGCAGCCCCTGTAGCAGAACCGGCTAAACCAGATCTTACACAGATTCGTTCGGAAATTGTTGCAATAGAAAATGCATGGGCTGCTGCCCAGAATACAAAAGACGTGAATGCATTAATGGCCATGTATGCCGATGATGCTGTGAGCATGCCCGATGGCGAACCAATGCTAACAGGCAAAGCCGCTATCCAAAAAAAACTGGTAGCCGATTTCGCTAAACCATCAAAATATGCCAGCGTTGCTTTTGAAACTTTAGACCTGTATGCACAGGGTAATGTAGTAACCGAAGTAGGAAAAACGATGTATAAAGATGCTGCGGGTAAAACAACAGCGGGAGGAAAGTATATGGCAGTGTATGAAAAACGTGATGGTAAATATTTATGCATCCGGGAAATATATAACCAGGATTCGAAGTAAGTTTTATTAATGAGCAACATATAATGATCCTGGCCATGGTTTGTGAAGACACGGCCATGGCCAGGAAGAAACAATGAGTGAAGAAGAAAACATAGAGAAACCAAAAAACACGGACCTCGGACTACTGCCGGAAGCAATAATTCCTGCTCAGGAAACTGCTATGCCAGAAACAGAAGTTTCATCTACTGAACAACCACCCACAGGGCCCTGCGGGCAAACAACAAACTACCAACAACTAACAGAACAAGAAATGGAAGTACACCATCACAGCCATGCCGGCCATGGAAAGAAAAGCTGGAGATCTTATTTCTGGGAATTTTTAATGCTTTTCCTGGCAGTGTTCTGTGGTTTTTTGGCGGAGTATCAGCTGGAGCATAAAATAGAAAGGGACAGGGAGAAGAAATTCATCCAGACATTTGTTGAAGACCTGCAATTAGACACCGCGTCAATCATTACAAATTTGGCTTTCCAAAAAAGGAAAAGGGATCAGCTGGACTCATTGACCTATTTATTGCGTGAGCAAAAGATCAAAGGATATGAAAATGAGCTTTATTACCTTGGAAGGATCCTGGTAAGAACGACACGTTTTCAAAGCAGCGACAGAACTATTACCCAATTAAAGTTCTCCGGCTCATTAAGGCTGATCAGGAATGCCAAAGCTGCAGACAGCATCATGTCCTATCACAAACTAGTAGACTATATTTTGCAAAATCTAGATGATGAACGGATTGAAAGAAGAGCAGTAGATCCATTGCTTGCAGGAATATTTGATCCTTTTGTATTTGACAGCATGCTTGATGAATTTAATAATGTAAATAAACCAACTAATAATCCACCCCTGAGATCTTACGACCCATCACTGCAACAAGACTTTGCCTATTGTATCAACCAGGTCAAAGGAAGCAATATTATTATCACAACCAGGTTGAAGCAGCTACTTCAAAAAGCAAAGAACATCATGAAATTTTTAAAACAAGAATATAACCTGGAATAAATTTCTCATCATGCAACCAACAGTAGCTGCAACCAAAAGGATCGAATCCATAGACATTATCCGGGGCATTGCCATGGTCATTATGGCGCTGGATCATGTACGGGATTATTTTCACGTAACCGCCAATATGGACGACCCACTGAACCTGGATACCACTACCCCGCTTTTATACTTCACCCGGTGGATCACCCATTTTTGTGCACCCATTTTTGTTTTTCTTTCAGGTACTTCCATTTACCTGCAGAGCCTGCGTAAAACAAAAAAAGAACTCAGCCTATTTTTGATCAAGCGTGGGCTCTGGCTCATCTTTGCCGAGTTTGTTATCATTGCGTTTGCATGGACATTCATACCAACCCTAAATATAATTCCCATGCAGGTGATCTGGGCCATCGGTATCAGTATGGTATTGCTTGGGCTTATCATTCATCTGCCTTTTAAATTAATATTCATTCTGGGCCTTATCATTGTGCTTGGCCATAACCTGCTGGATATACCAGAATCGGCACCGGGCTTTAAGGCCAGTTTTTGGTGGGACCTTTTTCATCATGGATACTTTACGCTTTATCCATATGCCGATAAACATGCTGTAATGATGGTATATCCCTTTGTTGCATGGACAGGTGTGATGATGCTGGGATACTGCGCCGGGGTGTTTTTTACCACAGCATACTCACAGGAACAACGCAGGAAGATCATATTCCGTACAGGCCTCGTACTTATCGGCTTGTTCATTATCGTACGCTTTATAAATTTCTATGGCGATCCACATCCATGGCAATCCCAAAGAACTACTTTACTGAGTTTCTTTTCCTTTATGAAAGTGCAGAAATACCCGCCATCGCTTTTATACCTCTGTATTACTATCGGGCCTGCCTTGTTATTGCTTTCATTTGTTGAAAAGGTTAAGAACAGGTTTACCAATATCATGCTGGTGTTTGGCCGCACTGCATTCCTTTATTACATACTCCATCTTTACCTCATTCACCTGTTGTCGGCCATCAGCTTTTTTATAAAAGGGCATACCGTAAAAGAAGCGATGGATTCGGTTCAAAACCTACCCTTCTTGTTTGTGTTGCCCGGTGTGGGCTATGGATTGGGAGTGGTTTACCTGGTGTGGATCGCAGTGGTAATTATCCTATACCCTATTTGTAAATGGTACGATAAATATAAAACAAGTCATAAGGAAAAATGGTGGCTGAGTTATTTATAGTTTAACATTGAAAATGTTCTTTATTATTGATCAAAAAAATAAAACAAAATGAAAAAAACAATCGTTCTTATTACATACGTGTCATGCGTATTGCTGTTTACTTCCTGCCAGGAAGCCGAAAAAAAAGAGACTGCTGCAGAAACCACAGTAGCTGAATCTGCCAAGCCCGACATGACAAAGATTAAAGCTGAAATACAGGCAATTGAAAATGCCTGGGCCGCTGCACAAAATACCAAAGATGTAAATGCACTTATGGACATGTATGCCGATGATGCTGTGAGCATGCCCGACGGAGAACCCATGCTTACAGGGAAAGCCGCCATACAAAAAAAGCAGACAGCAGATTTTGCAAAGCCAACAAAATATGCCAGCATTGCTTTTGAAACAATGGATGTATATGCACAGGGAAATGTAGTAACCGAAGTAGGAAAAACGATGTATAAAGATGCCACCGGTAAAACAACAGCAGGAGGAAAGTATATGGCTGTGTATGAAAAACGTGATGGTAAATATTTATGCATCCGTGAAATTTATAACAAAGATTCAAACTAAATAATGAGTAAAACAGGTGGCTGAATAGGTCGCCTGCTTTTTTATTGCGGTGCTTCATACACGTCGACAGGAGGGAATAAAAATAATAGAAGTTAAATTTTACAACATGAAAAAAAATATCATCATTACACTCGTAGCCATAATCCTTACCGTATTTGCATATGCACAGACTGAACCTGATTATGGGAACAACCCTAAAGCAGGCTACCAGCTTAACACCCGTGGCTTCAATATGTATTACGAAATATATGGAACCGGTAAACCATTGCTTATCATTCACGGTAATGGTGGCAGCATTAAAGATTTCAGTAAGCAGATACCCTATTTCTCAAAAGAGTATAAAGTAATTCTTGCCGATAGCAGGTCGCAGGGAAAGTCGGTTGATCCGGGCGATTCTTTAGATTACAACCTGATGGCTGATGACCTTAATGCCCTGCTCAACTATCTTAAACTCGATTCCTGTTTTGTAATTGGCTGGAGTGATGGTGGTATCAATGGTTTGCTGCTTGCCATGCGCCATCCGGAGAAAGTAAAAAAACTGGCAGTTACCGGTGCTAATTTATGGCCCGATTCTACCGCAGTTGAACCCTCTCTTTTTTATTGGTTAGCTGGCATGGTTGATTCTTTAAAGAATGTACCCCAAACTCCCGAAATAAAAAATCAATATAAACTTATTGAAATGATGACACGGGAACCAAACATTACCTTGCAACAGTTGCATACCATCAAATGCCCCACCCTTGTAATTGGCGGAGATCATGATGCCCTGCTACCACGGCATACTTTATTAATTGCAGAAAATATTCCAAAATCTTATTTATGGATCATTCCCAATTCGGGGCATTCAACCCCCATTAATTACAGCAAACAATTCAATGAAAATATCAATGATTTTTTTAAAAGCCCCTACCGGGTAATAGAGGGAATGGACAGGCTGAATTAATTAATAAAATGCTAAAACTATAAAAAATGAAATCAGTTATTATTACAGGAACAAGTAAAGGTATTGGCCTGGAGACAGCACTGGCATTTGAAAGAGCAGGCTATACAGTTTTTGCCACTATGCGTAACCCTGATAAGGCAACAGCATTTAAGCAAAAAATAAAAGATGAATCTTTAAACATTAGTATTTCTGCAATGGATGTTGACTCTGAAGAATCCGTTAACCAATGTATGGATGGTATTCTCCGGGAGCATGGCTCAATAGATGTACTGGTAAACAATGCAGGTATTGAATGCCATGGCTCTATTGAAGAAACATCTTTGGCAGATTTTAAAGCTGTAATGGAAACAAATTACTTTGGTGTACTAAGGTGTACAAAAGCTTTATTGCCATTGATGCGTAAGAACAGGAATGGCTGTATTATTAATGTAGCCAGCATTGCCGGTAAAATTGCCAACACACCTTTAGGTGCTTACGCTGCAAGTAAGTTTGCACTGGAGGCTGTTACCGAATCACTTGCACAGGAAGTAAAACCACACAATATTAGAGTAGCCATTGTAGAACCCGGCATAATTAATACACAAATGGCCAATGATATCGGAACAGGCAAAGATTCCATTTACCCACAATCAAAGCGCTTTGCGGGCCTTTTTGCAGCTTCCCTCAAAACACCAACTCATCCAGCTATGGTAGCAGAAAAGATTGTAGAAATTGCAGAAAGCAACAGTTGGCAACTACGCTACCCGGTAGGCCCTGATGCATTACCCTTTCTGCAATGGCGGGCATCTATGACAGATGAAGAGTACGTAGACTGGAATGCAGCAACTGATGAGGATTGGTACAATGCAGTTCAAAATACTTTTGGATTAAATGCAAGACAGGAGTAGAACTTTTAAAACCCAATTCTATCAAACATTTGTTGAATCATGAATCCTGGCAAAGAACTAAAAAAAACAAAATGAACTTAAAAACCAAATTGGTTCTTACAATATTGTACTTGTACACTGCTGTGATTACAGCACAGGTGCCGGTAAGAAATGAACCCAATCATAAAAATGTTTTAGAAAATAAATACATTCGCCTGCTGGATGTAAGGATAAAGCCCGGCGATACCAGCCTGTTCCATATTCATGCCACGCCATCGCTGTTTCTTCATTTTACCAACACCGCTGTTTGCGTTCAAATAAAGGGTAAGGCATGGACAAAAAATAAAATTACAGCAGGTAATGCTTCTTATACATCTTTCGTTAATGATACCCTGGTACACCGGGTTAGTAATTGCGATACGGTACCTTTTCATGTTACCGATATAGAAATACTTTCATCTTATAAACCAGCAACAAGGCTTAAACTTTTACCATTTACAATTTTGTTTGATAATGAAAAAGCAATTGCTTACCGTTTAAACGGTACATCATTCAACAGTGAGCTTATCCATGGCCGTGGGCCGATGGTAGCAGAACTGATTGCAGGAGATGAAGTGACCTGTTACAACACAAAGAGTAAAAGATCAATCACCATTAAAAAAGGAAAATTTTTGTACCTGGAACCCGGCAGTTCTTTTTATTTTTCTGCAAAAAAAAATAAAAAAAATAATTTGGTGCTGTTTGAAATTAAATAGTGTTTCTTTTGAATAGAATTACGCTTAGAACTAAAACATAAAACCATGAGAAAAAAGTTCTTTATTCTTTTTGTAAGTCTGTATGCAATTACAGTTCATGCACAACAGCTTTATTTTCCTGGTACTGACTGGCAGGTAAAAAAGCCCGAAGAGCTAAAGATGAATAAACAATGGCTTGACAGTGCAGTAACCCTTGCATTAAACAATGAAAACAAAGTTGAACGTGATTTGCGGATTGCAAATATGAAATCGTATGCAAGAGAACCGGGTTATAAAATCATTGGGCCCATGAAAGAGCGTGGTGGACCTGCCGGGCTGGTTATTAAAAATGGCTACATCGTGGCGCAATGGGGCGATGTAGATCGTGTTGATATGACCTTTAGTGTAACCAAAAGTTATTTGAGTACAGTTGCAGGATTAGCTATTAATAATGGATTAATAAAAAATGTAAACGATAAAGTGAATCAATATGTATGGGATGAAAATTTTGAAGGCGAACACAATTCAAAAGTTACCTGGGATCATTTATTAACACAATCATCTGATTGGTCGGGTAGTTTGTTTGGCTTACATGATTGGGCCGACAGGCCTCCAAGAGAAGGACGTATTGATGACTGGGAAAACCGCAAACTGTTTGAGCCAGGAACGAATTATGAATACAATGATGTACGTGTAAACCTGCTGGCTTATTCACTATTGCAGGTTTGGCGCAAACCCCTACCTGTTGTGTTTAAAGAAAAGATTATGGATCCTATTGGTGCATCCACTACCTGGCGTTGGTTTGGTTACGAAAACTCCTTTGTAAATATGGATGGCTTAATGATGCAATCTGTTAGTGGTGGCGGGCATCATGGCGGCGGCATCTTCATCAATACACTGGATCATGCAAGATTCGGCTTATTGTTTCTAAGAAATGGAAAATGGAAAGATCAACAGTTATTATCTGAAAAATGGATCAATGCTGCACAACAACCTTCTGTAGCAAATAAAACTTATGGTTACCTCTGGTGGTTAAATACTGACCTGGGATGGAAGGGCATTTCGCCTAAAGTATTTTATGCAGCAGGTTATGGTGGCAATTATATTATTGTTGATAAAGAACATGAGCTTGTTGTGGTTACCCGTTGGATTGATGATAACAAGATAGCAGAAGTGTTGCGTTTGATTATACGATCTACTGATGGTAAATGATTGTGCAAATAAAACCTAATGAAGAAAAAATAAAGAGAACATGCCGGAAAGAAAGTAAGTCGTTTGCAGAATTGTATTACCGTCTTCCCGTCTTCCCGGCAAAAACCCCAACCAAAACCAACCAAACATGGCAAATGAAAAAACAGGCGAAGGGTTAAAGCGGGTTGTAGGTGTATCGGGCCTGGCGCTTGCCATTGTGAACGGTGTTATAGGTGCAGGCATTTTTGCGCTGCCTGCCATTGTGGGTATTGCATTGGGCGGCTTTGGGATTTTCGGTTATATTTTTTGTGGCATTATGCTGGCAGCCATCATGCTTTGTTATGCCGAAGCAGGAAGCCGGATTACCTGCAGTGGCGGATCTTATGCTTATGTAGAAGCTGCATTTGGGAAATTTCCTGCCTTTACCATTAACTGGTTATTCTTTTTTGGCTGGGGCGTTTTAGGCAGCGCTGCGCTGATGAATATCATTGCAGATTCCCTGGCAGTACTTTTTCCTGTTTTTTTAGATCCGCTGGTACGTGGTCTTTTATTTTTTATGCTGATCAGTTTTATGGTATTGATAAATATTCGTGGCGTAAAACAAGGTATTGGTTTTGTAAAGATGATCACCATTATAAAATTGCTTCCGTTACTGGGCATTATCATCTTTGGCTTCAGCCAGGTGAAAGCGGCCAACCTGCACTGGGAGCATATGCCATCACTAAAAACATTTGGCGATACTGCCCTGGTCCTGTTCTTTGCCTTTGCCGGATTTGAGACCTGTCTTTGTGTGGGTGGGGAATTTAAAGATCCCAAACGTACTGTTCCGCTTGGTATTTTCCTGGGAGGAACAATAGTGCTGATCGTGTACATTTTATTGCAGACGGTAACCCAGGGTGTATTGGGCGCAGATATGGCGAACTTTAAAGATGCACCACTTGCAGCCGTAGCCGAAAAAATTGTTGGGCCTGCGGGTGCCACAATATTATTGATCACCGCTGCCATATCCTGTTTTGGGTCTGTAAGTGCTGATGTGATGGCCACCCCGCGATCATTATTTGCAGGTGCCATTGATGGTATGTTTCCCAAATTCCTCGGCAGGGTTCATCCTAAATTTGCAACACCCCACCTGGCGGTGATAACCTATGGGGCACTGATCTTTATTTTTTCTATTTCAGGAGGATTCAAACAATTGGCTGTGCTTGCCAGCGCTGCAATACTGCTTATTTACCTGGCTGTTATTTTAGCTACCATTAAATTAAGAAAGCAAAAGCAGGAGCCATCAGAAAAAACATTCCGGGCGCCCGGCGGACTGATATTTCCATTGATCGGCATTGCTACGATTACCTGGCTGCTTACCAGTTTAAAAAAATGGGAGATCCTGTCAACCTTAATTTTTATAGCTGCTATCTGTGTGATATATTTTATCATGAAGAAATTTAAGAACGGATCTATTAAATAACCGCCGGCAGGGCTGGAAGCCGCTGCCGGGGTCCTAAACTCGTCAGCGGTTAAAAAAGAAGAAAATAACACAACGAAAGATATTAACTTACTGAAACAAACTATTTAAACAATGAAACAGGTTTTAAAACATATCATTATTCTTACCAGCTGTACATTATTATTCTTTGCCTGTGTAACCTCACCAAAAAATGCACCCGTGGTGGATACAGCTAATGAAACCAAACTGATCAACGCCATGCTGGATTCATTTAACCGGGCCGCAGCAGGGGCCGACTTCAACAGCTATTTTAATTTCTATACAGAAGATGCCATATTCACCGGAACAGATGCTACAGAAAGGTGGGACAAGCCTGCATTCATGGCCTGGGCCAAACCTATATTCCAGAAGGGCCGGGCGTGGGATTTTACAGCATTAAAGCGGCATATTTATTTTGATAGCACTGGCAGGCTTGCCTGGTTTGATGAATTGCTGAACACGCAAATGAAGATCTGCCGGGGTTCTGGTGTATTGGTAAAACAGAACAACCCTTCGACTGGCGCTCAGGAGTGGAAGGTTCAGCAATACATCCTGTCCACTACCATCCCAAATGACCTCATGGATTCGGTGATCAGCATCAAAGCAAGGCTTGAAGATTCTTTGATCATTGTGTTACAGAAAAAATAATGCACGGAGGCTGTTTTCATAAGAGATGTCAGGCAGCTAGTCGAAACCGATATCCTATGAATTATTCCGCCTTCGGCAAAGTTCCCCAAGTAATAGGGACAGGCAGGCTGACCGCTCATTAATTAATGTGGAAATTCATTTTAAATACTTTCTAAAATATCAATCATGAAGATCGTTTCAGCAATGCTGCTTTTAGTATGCATCCAGTTTTCTGCGTCTGCACAAAAACTACGGGCAAGAACTATTGGCATACCCTTCAATGGCACACCCGGGAAATTCAATGCCATTACTGATGTTAAAGGTGTTGAAGTTGGATACAGCACCATCATCACCGGACAGGGAAAAAATATTCGTGGAAAAGGGCCGGTGAGAACAGGAGTTACCGCCATTCTGCCAAGAGGCAGGGTAAACAATCCCGTTTATTCAAACTGGTATACATTAAATGGCAACGGTGAAATGACAGGAACTACCTGGATCACCGAGTCTGGATTTTTAGAAGGCCCCATCATGATCACTAATACCAACAGCGTAGGCGTGGTAAGGGATGCTGTACTCAAATGGTATGTTAGAAACGGCTGGTACAAAGAAGATTTCTGGTACACTTATCCTGTTGTAGCAGAAACATACGATGGCTTCTTAAATGATATCTATGGTTTTCATGTAAAAGAGAACCATGCTTTTGAAGCGCTGGACAGTGCCAGGAGTGGTTTTTTAAAAGAAGGCAATGTAGGTGGCGGCACGGGTATGATGTGCCTTGGATTTAAAGGAGGTACAGGTACTGCATCAAGGGTAGTAAAGATCAAAGACTCCACCTATACTGTTGGTGTGTTGGTGCAATCAAATTTTGGAGGTAAACGGAATTTTACTGTGGCCGGTGTGCCTGTGGGCAAGGAACTAAAAGACACGATGAACTATGAATTTAAAGCTCCACCATCTTACCAACCTGGTGATGGATCCATCATTGTGGTTGTTGCAACTGATGCCCCGCTTTTACCGCACCAGTTAAAAC
>JBKJMZ010000112.1:0-9686 GCA_046596255.1 Ferruginibacter sp.
GCCGGGGTATTGGTTTCCTGGAATGTAACCAAAATGACGAAAGAGTTTTATTTCCTGCTCATTTTATTAAGCCTGGGTGCGTACGGATTCTTTATTTCGCTCGACCTGTTCATTTTATTTTTCTTCTTAGAGATCGCTGTTATACCGAAATATTTACTCATCGGTATCTGGGGAAGTGGCAAAAAGGAATACAGCGCCAATAAACTTGCATTGATGCTGATGGGCGGCTCTGCGCTGGTGTTGGTTGGCTTATTGGGTGTATATTTTTCTTCTCCGGTACATAGTTTCGACCTACTGCAATTATCAAAACTTAATATTCCTATACAAACACAAATGATCTGTTTCCCATTATTGTTTGTCGGCTTTGGCGTGTTCACGGCGTTATTCCCTTTTCATACCTGGGTGCCTGATGGTCACTCATCTGCACCCACAGCGGGTTCTATGTTCCTGGCAGGGATCTCTATGAAGTTGGGTGGCTATGGCTGTTTACGGGTAGCAACATACATCATGCCCGAGGGCGCAAAGGAATATGCAGAGATCATCATTGTGCTTTCCGTAATTGCTATTTTATATGGAGCCTTTGCTACCATGATGCAGAAGGACCTTAAATACATCAATGCCTATTCATCAGTAAGTCATTGCGGATTTGTTTTATTGGGAATTGGAATGCTCACCAGAACATCCATAACGGGAGCTGTAATGCAAATGGTTTCACATGGTTTGATGACGGCACTGTTCTTTGCCGTTATCGGCATGATATACGAACGAACCCACACCCGGCAAGTGAGTGAGATGGGAGGCTTATTAAAGCGTATGCCTTTTATTATTTCTGTTTTATTTATTGTTGGCTTGTGTTCATTGGGTTTACCAGGGCTTAGTGGTTTTGTTGCTGAGATGACCGTGTTCATGGGCTCCTGGGAACATCCGGATACATTCAGGAGGGTAGCAACAATACTGGCCTGTCTTTCTATTGTAGTAACTGCGGTGTATGTTTTACGGGCAGTCACAAAAACAGCCATGGGACCTTTAAAGGAAGGTTTTGAAAGTTTAACTGATGCAACCTGGAATGAAAAATTAGCTGCATTAATACTGATAGCCGGGATCATTGCAATTGGTGTAGCGCCATTCTGGCTCAATGATTTGATAAGCCCGGGGGCGGAGATAATTATGAATAAAATCGGTAAATAAAATAATGAACAAGGAACGGAATATAATAATGAACAAGGAACAAGGAATTTCGAATGATGACTCGAACTGTTTTTACTTCGATATTCATCTTTCCTTGTTCCTTGTTCGATATTCAAAATAATATGCTGAATGATTTTTTGATATTAATGAAACCTGAACTGGTTATAACCGGTATCATTTTCCTATTGCTCTTTATTAAGATAGGTAAGGGGTTAAAGAATGAGACCATGCTGTTACTGGTACAGGTGTTGTTATTGTTGAATTTTATCTCCGGGTTCTTTTTTAATACCGAAGGCTCTTTGTTTGATGGTATGTACATTACTACAAACATGATCGTGTTGCAGAAAAGTATTCTAAGCCTGGGAGTGTATTTGATCTCTTTATTATTTTCAGATTGGTTTAAGAAAAGCGAACATATGCCCGAGTTCTTTATGCTGATGCTTTCTGCATTGCTAGGTATGTTCTTTTTGATCTCAAGCGGAAACCTGCTCATGTTCTTTTTGGCCCTGGAACTATCCACCATTCCCGTTGCAGCCATGGCTAATTTTGATCTTGATAAAAAGCGATCATCTGAAGCAGCTATGAAGATGATATTAACATCAGCCTTCTCATCCGGCATTTTATTATTTGGCATATCCCTGATCTATGGTGCAACCGGTTCGATCAGTTTTGCAGAGATCCCGCAGCATCTAAACGGCAGCCCATTACAGGTGCTGGCATTGGTATTTTTGTTTTCGGCATTTGCTTTTAAGTTGTCAATTGTTCCCTTTCATTTATGGACGGCAGATGTATATGAAGGATCACCCATGGCAACCACTTCTTTTTTATCAGTGATATCAAAAGGAGCTGTTGCATTTATTTTTATGGCAACATTGTACAAAGTGTTTCAGCCCATGCATGGGGTATGGTATAACCTGGTGATGATCTTATCCATTGCTACCATGATCATTGGCAACCTGTTTGCTTTAAGGCAACAGAATATCAAACGCTTCCTTGCATTCTCTTCCATTGCACAGGTGGGTTTTATTTTAGTGGGTATCAGCAGCAATTCTATTGAAGGAACAACATCGGTTGTTTATTTTATTTTGATCTATGTTTTTTCAAACCTGGCAGCATTTGGAGTTGCCGCAGCTATTGCAGCAAAGGCAGGCCGGGAAAATATTGATGATTATAAAGGGCTGTATCAGACCAATCCTTTCCTGAGCTGGGTGCTGGCCCTTGCTTTATTCTCACTTGCCGGTATTCCGCCAACAGCAGGTTTTTTTGGTAAAATATTCTTATTAACTGCAGGCGCTTCTTCACCACAGGCAAGTTATTTATTCATTACCATTGCTGCACTCAATATGATCATCTCTTTATATTATTATTTACGGGTGGTGCGGTCTGTGTTTATGGAAAAAAATGATCTGCCTTTAGAAAAAGTACAGGTAGAGCCTTCTGCAAGATTTGCATTGATCATTTGCAGTGCAGGCATTATTGTAGTTGGATTACTGAGTTGGATATATGATTACATTCAGTCTTTAAATGGTTAAATTGCTAAATGGTTAAATTGTTGTGAGATCAAGTATATCAAAGAGAGGTATAACAATTTAGCAATCCAGAAGTAATAAAAGTTGGAAATAAATTAAACCATGGCTATAAACAAGAACCACGAATTTGAAGAACTTGATGGCGTTAAATGCGGCATTGTGGAAAAGAATGTTCCGCCTGAAAGAGTCGCTTTCTTAAAAAATATATTGGAGCATAATAAGTACACTGTTGTTGTGGTCGCCTCTCCACTACCAAAAGTTGCAGCAGCGCCGGTAGTAAAAGTTGCAGAGGGAGAAGAAACTCCAGCGCTACCGGCCCCAGAGCCTGCACCAGTAACTCCGGAAACTTTTACAATTGGAGTTACAGATTATACCTTTAATACCATCAATGCTATTTTTGGAAGATTACTTAAAACACCCGACGGGCATGTGGTAACACTGGCTTACTGGCAACAGCAGGATAATGTGACCCACGATGAAGTGCCTTATTATGAAAAGAAGAATGTAGTTTGATACAACCTTTACAAAATACTCTTCCGGAATTCACCGCATCTCCAGGGGCCGAAGACTCCCTCTCTGATGCACATTTTCTTGGTTACCCAGTTGCCGTTGCTATCATAGGTGTATTCGTATTCAGTACGCAATCCGCCTACCCCTAACTCCAATATTAGTAATCCCTTCTCATTATATTCATCCACTCTTTTCTTTTTCTTCCTGCCCCCGGAAAGTGTATGTGATTCCGTAACTCTCTTTTTACCATTCACAGTTTCGTAGGTATACGTCCAGGTTTGAGAGCTGTTGTATGGACTGATCGTTTGCACTTTTTTAACCACGTTAGCACTTTCATAAGTATACAATTCCTTAGTTTCTGTATACTCTTTTTTATCTTGACCCCGAAATACCATAGTCTCCAACAAGCCCTGTTCATTGTAGGTATAGTCCCTAGTTACCATTAACCCGGGGTTACCCCTCCTATAATCGGTTTCTCTTATCTTCTGCCCGGCTTCATTGTATTCCATCACAGTTTTGTCATACAAGCCTTTGTTGAAATTACGGTGTGTTTCAATTAGCTGCCCTTTGTTGTTATAATGCTCTGAGGTACGGTATTGCCTTACTTCTTTGGTATACCTGCTTGTTGCATAGTCATAATCATATGCCCATTGCCATATCTCTACTTCATACTGGGCTTTTACTGAAGTAAAGCTGCATAATGTGAGGAAAATGATTAACACAGTTCTCATACTTTAAAACTAAAAATAGGGGAGCGTAAAGGGGAATTAAAAAAGGATAGTAACGAAGATTTAACAAACCGATGGCCTAGCCAATTTTTTCAAGAACCAGTTTTTTTACATCCGCAATTGCAATTCTCTCTTGTGTCATTGTATCACGATACCTGATTGTAACTGTATTATCTTCTTTAGTCTGATGATCTATCGTTACACAAAATGGTGTTCCAATTGCATCCATTCTCCTGTATCTTTTACCAATTGCATCCTTCTCTTCATAAAAGCAATGAAAGGCTTCTTTGCAATCGTTCATCAGTTCTTTTGCGATTTCAGGCAGGCCGTCTTTTTTTAATAAGGGAAGGATAGCGAGTTTGGTGGGGGCGATCTTTGCCGGGATCTTTAACACAACACGGCTGTCTTCGGTTCCATCTTCCTTTGTCCATTTTTCTTCTGCATAAGCAAGACTGATGATGGTGAGAAAAAGCCGGTCTAAGCCAACAGAGGTTTCCACAACAAAAGGAGTGTAGTTGCCATAAGGCTTACCATCTTCTTTCAGGTCATTATCAAAATACTGTATCTTCTTTTTACTGAATTCCTGGTGTTGCTTCAGGTCAAAGTCTGTACGGCTGTGTATACCTTCCAGCTCTTTCCACCCAAAGGGGAATTCAAATTCAATATCCAGCGCTGCATCGGCATAATGCGCTAATTTAACATGGTCGTGGTAACGCAATTTTTCTGCAGGAATGCCCATGCGCTCATGCCATTTCTTTCTCTCATCCTTCCAGAAATTATACCACTCCATTTGAGTGCCGGGGCGAACGAAGAACTGCATTTCCATCTGCTCAAACTCCCGCATGCGGAAAATGAATTGCCTGGCTACGATCTCATTCCTGAAAGCCTTGCCTGTTTGCGCAATACCAAATGGGATCTTCATCCTGCCTGTCTTTTGCACATTTAAAAAATTTACAAAAATACCCTGGGCGGTTTCGGGGCGTAAATAAATGGTATCCGCTTCTTCGGCCACGCTCCCTATTTGTGTGCTGAACATGAGGTTGAATTCCCGCACTTCGGTCCAGTTGCAGGTTTTGCTGATGGCGCATCTTATCTTATTGTCCTCGATCAGTTTTTTTATACCCGCATAATCACTAGCTGCAAGCAATGCATCCATTGATGCTAAAATTTCTTTTGCTAATTGCTCATTGCCCATTGCCAACTGCTCTTCTGCAAATCCTTCTATTAAATGATCAACCCTGTATCTTTTGTTGCTGTCTTTATTATCAATCATCGGGTCGCTAAAATTATCAACATGCCCGCTGGCCTTCCAGGTAGTGGGGTGCATGAAAATAGCAGCATCAATACCCACAATATTATCATGCATCTGTGTCATGCTTTTCCACCAGTAATCACGGATGTTCTTTTTTAACTGGGCACCATTTTGGCCATAGTCATACACTGCCGCCAGGCCATCATATATTTCGGATGACTGAAAAATGTAACCATATTCTTTACAATGCGAAATTATTTCCTGGAACCTGCCTGCCGCCGGGGCAGGATTATTTGCTTCGTTTGCCATATGCCTTCGTCACTTGTTTTGGGCCACAGTTTACTTTGTAACTACGGCATACAAGTAGGGCGCAAAGGTAAAAATAAATGAGTACAGTCCATCAGCATATCTTTGCCGCATGATCACAGCAGAAAAAATAAAGCAGGTACGAAAACAATTAAGGTCGGGTGTTCCTCAGGGCGAAATAAAAAATGAACTGCTGGCACAAGGTTATACTGAAGAAGATATGGATAAGGTCTTTGTTGCCTACCGTCCCGATATGCGTAGCTGGTTTTTGTTCTTTGCTATTGTGTTCCTTTTAATTGGTATATACCAGGTGATCGTAAATACAGGATTCCTTTTCTTATTATTTGCTGCAGCTATGTTTGCCGCTTACTATTTTGAAATAAAACGCATAAAAAGAACTGTAAATAAATAGATCATTTGATTTCAGGAGGCTCATCTGTTGGAGGCGGTGGTGTTTCTGTTGTTGTGATAACTTTTTTTGCCTCGGGCTGTTGTTCTATAGGTTTTACTGATTCCACCTCTATCTCCTGTACCCAAACTGCATAACTGTTTGGATAAATGCGGCTTCCGGTATGCGCTGCATATGCGTGTGTAAAAACAGCGCCAAAATATAAGATCATGGCCGAATAATAAACCCAAACCAACATTACAATTACAGTGCCTGCTGTTCCGTAGGTAGATGAGAGTTCACTATGACCTATATAATACCCTATTAAAAATTTACCTCCCATAAAAAGTGCAGCGGTGGTAAATGCACCGGCTCTTACATGTTTCCATTGTACACGGGCATCGGGCAATACTTTAAAGATCATACCAAATAATAATGAAGTAATGATAAATGTGAGAATTATATTAAACACATACACCATGATCACTGTCAGTTGTGGAAATATCTGGGTAAGCCGGTCAAGGAGTGCATCCATTGCCCCGTTAATGAGTAGAGATACCATTAATAAAAACCCAAGCGTGATCACTAAAGAAAAAGAAAGCAGGCGGATTACCAGCATTCTCAAAATGCCCATTCCCTTGGGTTTAGATTTTAATTTCCAGATCTGATTTATTGAGTCCTGTATTTCGCTGAACACACTGGTAGCTCCTATCAATAAAGTAACAATCCCAAGAATTGTAGCCAGGTAGCTGCCCTTGGATAATGCGGCACCCTTAATGGCTTGCTGTATTTGTATAGCAGCTTCACTGCCTACCAGGCCAGCGATCTGCTCGTATAATGTTCCCTCAATAGCCTCCCGGCCATAAAAAATATTGCTCACAGCAATTATGATGATCAGCATGGCGGGTAATGAAAAAACAGTATAGTAAGCCAGTGCGGCACTGAGTTTTAGTACCTTATTATCTATAAAATCAGAAAAAGACTGTTTTGTGATAGCCCATATACTTTTTGTCATTTTTGTCATTATATCACTTAAGTTTTTCGTTTTCTTTATGCCTTTCTGCATCTCTTATATTTTTTTTTTCAAAGTTTTTTTGCAATGCGTCAGTAAGGTCAATACCCGTTTGATTGGCCAGGCATATGAGTACCCACAAAACATCTGCCAATTCATCCGCAATATCTGCGCCCTTGTCTGATTCCTTATAGGACTGCTCGCCATACTTCCGAACCATCAACCTGCTCAATTCTCCTACTTCTTCCATTAATATCCCCAGATTTGTAAGTTCACCAAAATATTTTACTCCAACAGTTTTTATCCATTGGTCAACATCTGATTGTGCTTGTTGTATAGTCATTGTTACACGAATTTTATTCACGAATTACGCGAATTTTTAAAATATAACTCTTTTGGATGTAAATGATTTTTCGCCAAAGTTAGCAATGATACCTAATTGTAATCCTGAAGCTTTTAAGTAATTCATTGTTTGCGTGACAAAATTATTTACAATCAAGTAGGAAGCTTTTACCTCTAAAATTATAGAATCATAGATAATGAAATCAGCATAATACCTATGAGGCAGAATGATATCTTTGTATTGGATCTTGAACTCTTTTCCCCTTATAAATTCAATTTTCTTTAATTTAAATTCATACTCAAGAGCATCCTTGTAAACAATTTCTTTAAATCCCATTCCAAGCTCCCGATGAATTTCCATACAGATACCAACCAATTGATAGGATTCTTCTTTTAATATAATACCTGCCATAGCATTGCATTTTAATTCGTGTAATTCGTGAATAAAATTCGTGCAATAAAACTACTCCTTATTTTTAGTATCAATAAATATAGTAACAGGTCCGTCATTCAGCAACAGAACTTTCATATCCGCACCAAATTGTCCTGTATAAATTTTCTTACCCAGGTCATTTTCTAATTGTCGGATCATTTTCTCATATAAGAGTACTGCTACCTCCGGCTTGCTGGCTTTTAGATAAGAGGGGCGGTTCCCTTTTTTAGTTGAAGCATGTAAAGTAAACTGACTTACCAATATAATATCTCCGGCTATATCCTTTACTGAAATGTTAGGCACTTTATTTTCATTATCAAAAATGCGCAGGTTTACGATCTTATTGCTGAGCCATTCAATATCTTCCGGGTTATCTCCATCTTCAATGCTGATTAAAACCAGCAACCCGGACCCGATCTCAGCTTTTACAATACCACTAACTGTTACACCGGCCTGCGAAACTCTTTGAATTACTGCTCTCATGTTTACAAATATACTCTGCAATGCATAAAAGAAGATCCCGGATTTTGGCCCGGGATCATTCTTTTATTTTTTGTTTGCTAAAAGTAGAAACAGTGCCGCAAACGGTAGTGGGATCCACCAAGTATCATACAGCTCTGATAAATTGCTGGAATCTTTGCCAATAAAATACATGGCTGCTGCTGCAATGATGCAGATCACACCAAGAATGTAGAAGTTTCTTTTTTTATTCATAACAGTTTGTTTTTTATAAATCTACTCATTACAATCTATAAATGCAATAGCAACGGATAATACTATTTGTATACGCACCAGGAAACTGCATTAAAAAATAATTTAACGACTCAAAAAAAGATAAACAATGCTTATTGCTTTTAAAGGTGCACCATTAACTTTTTGAGGAACGGTTTACCAAAATAAATTTTTCGCCAAAAAGCACTCAAACTGCCTGAAATCAGCCCATTGAATCTTTACTGGAAATTCCAAGAAATTCTGCAAAGAAATTTTAAAAAACATGGGGAAAAGTAAGCAAAGGCAATACCCGTTTGCATCTGCAAAATTATCCACGTTTTTTTCCACACGTGTTAATATTTAAAGGTTTGTTTGTTCAGGCAATACAAATATTTTCGTTTGCTTAACATTACTTAACCCATCTACCAAAGCTATTAATATATTATGTCTAAAAAATCACAACCTTCAAAAGGACTTCAGTTTACACGTCAGTTCACTAAAGATGACGTTAGTCCATTCGACATGTTTGAGTATGATTATCGTACTTCAGTAATTAAAAATCCCTCAGGCGAAATTGTGTTCCAGATGGATAATGTTGAGGTTCCCAAACAATGGAGCCAGATCGCTACAGATATTTTAGCGCAGAAATATTTTAGGAAAGCGGGTGTTCCAAAGGAAGATGGAACTACAGGAAGAGAAACAACAGTGAAACAGGTGGCACACCGCATGGCACATTGCTGGCGTGTATGGGGAGAACGTTATGATTATTTTGCAACTGCAAATGATGCACAGGTATTTTATGACGAGCTGGTTTATTCTATTTTAAACCAGGCCTGCGTACCCAACAGTCCGCAATGGTTCAATACCGGCTTGCATGAAGTATATGGCATTACAGGGAAGCCACAGGGCCATTATTATGTAGATGCTAAAGACGGCCAGTTAAAAAAATCGGCCAATGCATATGAGCGCCCCCAGCCGCATGCCTGCTTTATATTAAGTGTGAATGACGACCTGGTTAATGAAGGTGGAATCATGGACCTTTGGGTACGTGAGGCAAGGATCTTTAAATATGGAAGTGGTGTGGGTACCAACTTCAGCAGCATTCGCGGCGAAGGCGAAAAACTGAGTGGTGGTGGTACATCAAGCGGTTTAATGAGCTTCTTAAAAATAGGTGACCGTGCAGCAGGTGCCATTAAAAGCGGCGGAACAACAAGAAGAGCGGCAAAAATGGTTTGCCTGGATCTTGATCACCCCGAAATTGAAAAATTCATCAACTGGAAAGTTGAA
>JBKJMZ010000189.1:0-47171 GCA_046596255.1 Ferruginibacter sp.
CAAAAAAGAACCAACAAATATTAATGCTTTGGCTGATGAATATTTACGCCTTGCCTATCATGGCCAGCGTGCAAAAGACAAATCTTTTAATGCAACAATGAAAACTGATTTTGATGAGAGCATTGGTAACATCAACATTATTCCGCAGGATATTGGAAGAGTTATTTTAAATTTAATTACTAATGCGTTTTATGTTGTGGATGAAAAGAAGAAATCAGGAATTGAGAAATACGAACCAATAGTTTCAGTAAGCACAAAAAAGATTAATGGTAAAGTAGAAATAAGAGTCGCTGACAACGGCAACGGTATTCCGCAAAAAGTACTGGATAAAATATTTCAACCCTTCTTCACCACCAAACCAACCGGCCAGGGAACAGGATTGGGCTTAAGTTTGAGTTATGATATAGTAAAAGCACATGGTGGAGAATTGAAGGTGGAAACGAAAGAGGGAGATGGGAGTGAGTTTGTAGTTTTATTGACTTTGTAAATAAAATATGTTATGAATTTGGAAAAAGAAAAATTGCTTATCGAAACGCACCAACAATTCATGGAAACAGGACTTAATAGCCCTGAATCATTAGATATATTGGATAAGATAGCTGCTACGAATATTATGGGTTTGGGTACGACCGTCGATGAAAGGATATTTTCGGTTACTGATTTAAAAGAACTTATACACAGACAAAGAGAACAAAGTCAGGGGCTTCTGATACGCTGGACCGCAAATCCAGTACATCGTCAAATATTAAAAGATGGAAATGCTGCTGTTTTTGTTGATGATATTGTACTCGAGATAATCATTAATAATGACACTATAAAAATGTTAATGCGATATTCCAGTATAATGGAATATCAGGCAGAAAAATGGGTTGTAATACATTTTCATGGCTCTAAACCGGAGAATGTAGCAACTAATGAGGATACCTGGGGTATTGAAGAGTGGAAAAACAAAAATGCAGAACTTGAAAAACTGGTAAAGGAAAGAACGGTAGAATTGGAAAAATCTTTGGCTGCTCTAAAATCCTCCCAATCCCAACTTATCCAATCCGAGAAAATGGCATCGCTTGGAGAACTCACCGCCGGCATTGCACATGAAATTCAGAATCCGTTGAACTTCGTCAATAATTTTTCGGAAGTGAATACTGAATTGATTGATGAATTAAGTGAAGAAGTTGACAAAGGAAATCTGGATGAAGTAAAAACAATTGCAAAGGATATAAAAGAGAACGAACAAAAAATAAACCACCACGGTAAAAGAGCCCACGCCATTGTAAAAGGAATGCTGCAACACAGCCGCAGCAGCAGTGGCGTAAAAGAACCGACCGATATTAATGCTTTGTGTGATGAATATTTACGATTAAGTTATCATGGCTTACGGGCAAAAGACAAATCATTTAATGCAACAATGAAAACTGATTTTGATAATTCTATTGGAAATATCAATATTATACCGCAGGATATTGGAAGAGTGGTGTTGAATTTACTCACTAATGCTTTTTATGCAGCCCCCCTGCCCCCCGAAGGGGGGTTCTCAGACCCTTATTATGCACACCACCCTACTGTTTGGATAAGTACAAAAAAAGTTGGCGATAAAGTTTTAATAAGTGTAAAGGATAATGGCCCGGGTATTCCACAAAAAGTACTAAATAAAATATTTCAACCCTTCTTTACCACCAAACCTACAGGGCAGGGAACAGGTTTGGGATTGAGTTTGAGTTATGATATAGTAACAAAGGGGCATGGTGGAGAGTTAAAGGTTGAAACAAAGGAAGCCTGGCCGCCTGGCCGATCTGATCATTCAGGCGGGGATGACCCGGTCGGACGGAGTGTTGGAACAACATTTATTATTATCTTACCGGTATAAAAAAATAATTAATGAAAATATTAGTAGTAGACGATGAAAAAGATGTTCAGGTACTTTTTGAACAGCGATTCCGTAAAGAAATAAAAAGCGGGGAAATGGATTTGGTATTCGCTTTTTCGGGTGAAGAAGCATTGGAATACATGCAGGCAAATGAACACGAAGCAGTATTAATTCTTTCTGATATCAATATGCCCGGCATGAGCGGGCTTGAATTATTACAGCATATAAAAGAAAAATACGAAAAACCTCCACCGGTTGTTATGATGATCACCGCTTATGGCGATGATGAAAATTATAACCAGGCCATGAAACTGGGGGCTGATGATTTTTTAACCAAGCCAGTTGATTTTGCTGCTTTAAAAGAAAAATTAAAAACAAAACTCGTATGACAAAAATTTTGGTAGCAGATGATGAAGCCGACCTGGAAACACTCATCAGGCAAAAGTTTCGCCAGAAGATAAGGGAACAGCAATACGAATTTGTGTTTGCTATCAATGGTAATGATGCACTTGATAAAATGTTACAGCATCCCGATATAGCTATCGTATTGAGCGATATCAATATGCCTGAAATGGATGGACTTACTTTACTTACAAAACTCAACGAATCCAGCCCACTTACCAAAACGGTAATGGTATCCGCTTATGGTGATATGGATAATATCCGCACTGCCATGAACCGGGGAGCTTTTGATTTTGTGACCAAGCCTGTAAACTTTGAAGACCTGGAACTAACGATGGAAAAAACCATCAAACATGTAAACATGGTGAGGGAAACATTAAAAGCCATCAAAGAAAATAACATCCTTAAGATGTATGTGGATGAAAATGTTTTAAGTTTTATGGGAGGACGTGAATATGAAGCTTCATTGATGGAGAATGACACCGTAGAAGCAACAGTGGCTTTTATTGATATCTGCAGTTTTACTTCTATCAGTGAAAAAGAATCGCCTGATACCGTTGTTGGTTTATTGAATAAGTATTTTGACCTAATGGTGAAGGAGATCATCTCACAGAATGGTATTATTGATAAATTCATCGGGGATTGCATCATGGCCGTATTCAAGGGCGACTTTCACCTGGACCGTGCCATTGATGCCTGCATTGCCATCAGGAATAAAACAGACGTTATGCCGGCAGAGAATAATTTTTCGCCAAAGGTTTCTATCGGCATCAACAGTGGTGAGATGATCTCGGGTAATATCGGCTCAGCCACTTTACGCAGGCTCGATTACACTGTAATTGGTGATACTGTGAATACTGCACAGCGCCTGCAAGGCCTTGCTGCAGCCAGCCAGATCTTTATTACAGAAGCTTGCTACGAAAAAGTAAAACAATCTTTTAATTGCAAAAAGATCGGCGCCAACAGCCTTAAGAATAAAACTGCAGAAGTGATCGTATATGAAGTAATGAATTAAAGCTTTCTATCATTTCTTTGATAAATCTATTTTAAAATGATGCGCTGACGAATAAATGACCTGATAAAAACATTAACATGCAATATGATGAGATATATTTGTTCATTATCAATAAGCTGGAAACAGGGTTACCCACTTATCTTACCTATCATAATGTTCAGCATACAAAAGCGGTAATAGCTGCCGCAGAACACCTGGGTAAGCATGAGAACATTTCTGCTGATGACCTGGTATTACTTAAAACAGCGGCTTTATTCCATGATACCGGTTTTTTGCAGCATCATCAAGATCATGAAGAACTTTCCTGTAAAATTGCACAAAAGCATCTTCCGGGATATGGTTATACCAGTGAGCAAACTGAAACCATTTGCAGGATGATCATGGCCACAAAATTACCTCAGACCCCACTTGACCATATGGGGCAATTAATCTGTGATGCCGACCTATTCTATCTTGGCGGGAATCAATATGGAGCCAATGCAGAGAATCTGTTCATGGAATACAAAAAGCTGGGAATAATAAGTTCCCATGCAGAGTGGCAACTTAAACAGGCTGAGTTCCTCTCGGCTCATCATTATTTTACCCAAACCGCCATTAACGAAAGGGAATTAAAAAAGCAAAACGCCCTGGAAGAGATCAGGTTAAATTTGGCTGTAACCCTCGGGCAGCATAAAAAGCCAGGGCGGTTGGAGATATTGCAGGATATCCTTTTTATGATCATTGGGGTTGTGATGGCCGGGTTTGCTTTAAAAGGGTTCCTGGTACCGAATTATTTTTTTGATGGTGGAATTACCGGTATTTCATTATTGATACATGAATTATATCATTTTAATCTTGCCATTGTTATTATCCTGCTAAACCTGCCGTTGATAATAATAAGCATATTTACTGTTGGCCGAAGTTTTGCATTAAAAACATTCATCAGTGTATTATTGCTGGGTGCTGCGTTAGTGCTTCTTCCGGATTATGCACTCACCTCTGATAAATTATTGATCTCTATTTTCGGGGGGGTGTTCCTGGGGGTAGGTATCGGGTTGATCATGAGGGCAGGTGCAGCGTTGGACGGTATAGAAGTACTGGCCTTGTACACACTGAAACGAACGTCTTTTACGATCACAGAGATCATCCTTGGCATTAACATCCTTATTTTTACCATCGCTGCTTTTAAATTCGGTATAGAAACGGCTCTCTATTCCATACTTACTTATTTTGCCGCCACCCGCAGTATTGATTATGTGGTAGAAGGCATACAGGCCTATACCGGGGTAACTATTATTTCAGGAAAAAGCGAAGTGATCAAATACCAGTTGGTGAACAATCTTGGAAGGGGGATTACTGTTTACAAAGGTGAACGGGGATTTTTGCCAGGCAAGTATGATGTGAGTGCTGAATGTGATATTATTTTTACTGTGGTTACCCGCTTAGAGTTAAGGAAACTTAAAAATCTTGTTTATGAAGTAGATCCCCAGGCATTTGTTTTTGCCAATACCATAAGAGAAGCATCCGGTGGTATTATAAAGCGCAAGAACAAACATTGATACAGGATATCATAGTTATCCGTGTTCAGTAAAACAAAACGGGCATTAATACTTTCATCCAGTTAATTTATATGTTGATGCATTGAAGGTTTCAATTAATCAGATATCGTACAAGTTTGTAAAAAATAACAAGATAGCAGGAGTTCCGTTTAGTCATCATCATCCTTTCTCCTAAATCCTATGCGTCGCCTTGGCTGCTGCGGGCTCTTAAGCAATTGCTTAAGAGCCCGGAAGATCAGCTGGATATGTTCATCCTGGCCTGTTATTTTCTTTTCAAGCTGTTCAAGTTTTAATAGATGTCTTTATGAGTGCTGATCATTTCCCGCAATTTTGTAAATATCCGGATGATCTGGATATTAATAGTTATAGCTCTTTCACTATTTAAAATACAAGCCAACATAGTTACTCCTTGTTCAGAAAAACAAAATGGAGAATAGCGCAGTCCCATTTTATCTCCATTATTGGAGGTCACAATTTGTGACCTCCAATTTGCAAACTCAGTTTTGCTCATTTCAAACATAAAGTCTTTTGAAAACCTGTTTATATTTCTCTTGATAGCCTGTTTTAAAACTTTAGTTTCAACTCCAATATAATTCTGCAAGATCCCTGTCTATCATTAGTTTCTGCCCTCTCAGCATATAGATCTTATTCATGATCACTCATCAGCTAAAAACATTGATTTCTTTATTGACCTTGCCATATTTGTAAGAATAAATTTTTAAATAATATAGGTAGATTGGATGAGAATTTTAAGTTTTTGAGGTGGTCGCAATTTGCGACTACCTCCTCTGTACCTTATGAAGTGTTGAGGACCAGGAAAGTTGATAAATACCAAAACATTCTCCATTATGCAATTTTCCACTATCAATTAGTCAAGCACCCCACCCTTCCCTGTCCAAACTCCGGTACTGTATGGCTTCTGCCAAGTGTTCGGGTTTTATATCATCGCTGCCGGATAGATCTGCAATGGTGCGGCTCACTTTTAAAATGCGGTCGTAGGCCCGTGCAGAAAGATTTAGTTTTTCCATGGCAACCTTCAGCAGGTTTTGCCCTGCTATGCTTATGGCACAAATTTCCTTTAACTGTTTACTGCTCATTTGTGCATTGGCATAAATACCCTCGCTGTTCTTATATCGTTCTTCCTGTATCTCCCTTGCTTTAATTACCCGTTGTCTTATGCTGCTGCTTTTTTCAAATTGCTGTGTTGATGAGAGTTCATTAAAGGCAACTGGTGTTACTTCAACATGCAGGTCGATCCTATCCAGTAAAGGCCCTGAAATTTTATTCAGGTATTTTTGTACTGCGCCCGGCGGGCATGTGCATTCCTTTTCGGGGTGATTGAAAAAACCGCAGGGGCAGGGATTCATACTGGCGATGAGCATAAATGATGCAGGAAAGTCAAGCGCAATCTTTGCTCTTGAAATGGTAACCTTTCTTTCTTCCATCGGCTGGCGCATTACTTCAAGTACCTGCCTTTTAAATTCAGGAAGTTCATCTAAAAATAAAACGCCATTATGTGCCAAAGAAATTTCACCTGGCTGTGGATTGCCGCCGCCGCCAACCAGTGCCACATCACTAATGGTATGGTGCGGACTGCGGAATGGGCGTTTTGAGACCAGCGTAGAATTTTCCGGCAGTTTGCCCACAACAGAATAGATCTTTGTTGTTTCCAATGCTTCCTGCAAACTCAATGGCGGCAGAATGGTAGGCAGACGTTTTGCCAGCATGGTTTTACCGGCACCGGGCGGACCGATCAATATGGCATTATGCCCGCCTGCTGCGGCTATCTCCAGCGCCCGTTTAATATTCTCCTGGCCTTTTACATCACAGAAATCAATATCAAAATCAGCCTGTGCATTAGCAAATTCTTCTCTCGTATTTACGATAGTGGGTTCAATTGTATTTTCATCATTAAAGAAACCGATCACATCCCTGATATGTTCAACTGCATACACATTTAGGTTATTAACCATCGCAGCCTCCCTTGCATTTTGTTTGGGAAGGATAAGGCCTTTGAAACATTCCTTGCGGGCCTGTATGGCGATGGGCAATGCACCGGTGATGGGACGTATCTCGCCATCAAGGCTCAGCTCACCCATAATTACATAGTCGGCTAATTTTTCGGGATACTTAATTTGGTCGGTTGCACCCAGCGTACCAATTGCAATGGGAAGATCGAAAGCAGTACCTGATTTTTTGATATTGGCCGGGGCAAGGTTTACCACCAGTTTGGTACGGGGCATGTACAGTTTGTTACTTTTAATAGCACTCTCTACCCGCTGCAGACTTTCTTTAACGGCATTATCGGGCAGGCCTACAATAAAATAATTCTTGCCCTGGTTGTTTACGCTCACTTCTACGGTAATGCTGATGGCTTCAACACCATACACGGCACTGCCAAAGGTTTTAACTAACATGGGCTAAGATTGGTTGCGAGGAAGCTAAGGAAAAGAAACAGGCTATAGCTGGTGGAAAAAACTATTTTAGGTGAGGTTTTTCCCCGGGAAGATGATAAATTTTTGTATTTCACACAGAGAAAACAGTGTTTCCTTTGCGGTGTATATTTACAAAGTCAACCGATTGTGAAAGATCATCCAATATCTTCTTTTCTTTTTTGTTTAGTTTTTTGGTGGATGTTTTGTAAAGAGCAGCTTCCTCTTCAACAGTAGTAAATTCAATATCAAGATTATCAAGAAATGTTTTTACGGCTTTTTCTTCTTTTTTTGATCTTGTATTTACAATCATTTACATGGCTCAATGTTAATAATTATTACGCAACCATTACTACCAGTGATTTTTAACTAACATAGGCTAAATTAGTGCGGGGAAGCTAAGGAAAAGAAGGGGACTATATGTGTGAGAAAAACCTTTTTAGGTAAGGTTTTTCTTTTGGTTGAGGAGCATTTTTATTTCACGCAGGGAAAGCCGAGGGGCAGAGCTCGCAGAGATAGAAACAACAGCGTTCTCTGCTCCTCTGCGTGAAACAGTAATGAATTTAAAGTACATCCTTTTTAGCTAGAATATATTTCATCGTCCCCGGATGAAAACTCTCCCAGCTATGCCAGAACTCCTGGTAGGCCTGTACGGGCAAAAGCCGGCGCCCCTTTAAACTGCCTTCAATGCATTCGCCATTCATATTCCATATGGTATTGCTGCTGCTGTCTTTAAGAAATTGGGTTGCAGCATCCAATGTAAAATGAAACACTTGGTTATTCAGTTTCCTGTTCCATACATGAAAAGAGCGGTCATCGTTTTCAAGGACAAGCACGATCGCTATATTTTGAAAAGTATCATTGATGATCTTTTGTTTTACCAGGTCATTCCAATCGTATGCTTTTGCAGCGCCGTCCTTTTGCAAACCTATCACCCATGATTTGAACTGCCAGGATGCACTGTCTCTTTTCTCAAGACCACTTTCTATAGTACCATCATCAAAACCGTGGAGGTTTGAATATTGCTGTGCAAATACTGCATCGGGCTGCATAATGAGGGTGTTCGGATATTTCCGTATCCATGCCGCCAGGCGCAGCTGTTCTGATGGGATTTCTTTTAAGGCCGATCCTTTTAATAGCCCTGCCACCGCAACTCCTGTAGCCTGCTGCCACCAGCTTTTGGTTTCTGCATCTTCAAACATGGCATTGAAATGGTCCATACCCACCAGGCGGAAAATCTCATGCTTCCCATTTACAAAGGGGCTGAAGACTCTGCCTGTGCGGCAAACCGTGCAATAGGTAACCATTACCGGAGAGCCCCCCACAGTATCCTGCACCTGGTGGTGGTAACCGATTACCTCAATTGGATAGGCTTTGGCTTCTCCATTGATATTTACCCCGAGAACAAGTTTATTAATGTCAACTTTATTGGCTGCTGCAGTTGCCAGTATTTTATTTTTTGGCTGGTAAAACATTTTATCTGCCAAAAACTTAAAATTGAAAAGATAGAAAATGCCGAAGTAGAGTAATACAAAAACCGAGACCAGTATTTTTTTCCACCACCTGCTGTTGCGGTAAATGTATAATACAGGTGGCACGATCATGATAAACCCTAATCCCCTGAAAAGCCAGATATAGGTGTTGATAAAGTAAGCAACCTGTATGGTCTCTGAGCGCTGGCTGCCCGGGAAGGGCATGATGAAATAAACCCGGAGTATCTCAGCAGCAAATAATATAAGTAAGCCGGGGATAAGCAGCAGTGTTTTTTTCATGGAATAAATTTATGTCTTTCCATTGAACATTGAAAATTGAGTGTTGCTTATTGAAAATTAAAAACAAAATATTCAATGCTCAATTTTCAATGCTCAAGTGGAAGACCCGCTACAGCTTCTCAAGCATATCCACCACACCTTCTCTTTTTAAGATCAAATACCCCAGCCTGTCATTGCTGATACCATCCTTTAAATGATAACTGAAATGTAGCTGGTCATTCAATACCGAGGTCTCAAAATATTTAAAACCAATATTGGGGTATTTTTTCAGGTCCTCCCCTATTTCGTATAAGTGTGTAGAGAGGATGAATAAAGAATTCTTCATTTTCAACAAACCTTCAATTACAGTACTGCTGCATTTCATAGCGTCCTGTACATTGGTTCCTTTAAAAAGCTCATCTATCAGTATGAGCCATTTTTTACCGTTGCTTATTTTATTGATGGTAGATTTGATACGCTGTACTTCATTGTAAAAATAACTTTCACCTTTGGCGATATTGTCAACTACATTGATGTTGCTGAGCATGCCGTCAAACAAAGTAAGTTTCATTTGCTGTGCAGGAACACCCATGCCTAGATGTGCTAAAAATACCGAAGCTCCCACGGATTTGATGAAAGTGCTTTTACCTGCCATATTTGCCCCGGTTAAAAAAAGAAAATTTGTTCTTTGGTTAAGTACCACATCATAAGCTACCGGTTCCTGCACCAGTAAATGATACAGTCCCTTTGTCTCAATAACAGGTTCATCGTTTTGGACAAAATCGGGAAAGATGAGGTTGTATTTCAATACAGCCTTTGCCATACCATACCAGGCATCCACCTGTGCATACATTACAACAAGTTCAAGCATATGTGTTTTGTAACCATAACGTATAAAATGGGCAAACTCCAGTACCTGTGTTTTAGACAACTCATCAGCAGTCCGGCATTTTTCCACGATCCGGAACTGGTCCTTTTGCACGATCCTTTCTATTGCCGTCAATATTTTTTGCAGCGGCGCAGGAATGCTTTCGCCTGCAAACAACTGCAGCAATTGCTGAAAACCTTTTATAAAATCGAAACAATGTTTTGCTGAATAACTTACAAGCGCATGATCTGGCCCATGCAATAATTTGTAACTGTAAGCTTCAAAGGAAGAAGGATGCGCAGGAATGGGGCTTATCCGGGAATCAAAGAATTTCTCTACCACCATTACCGTTCCATTACTGATATATGCCGGCCATTGTTTGTACTTCTTTATAAAAAGTTTAATCGTTTGTTGTATAGCAACAATATCTTCCATAGTTCTTAATGCCGTGGAGAAATTTATCTTTAGCTGTTCGCTGCCATGGGCTGTGTTGCACAGATCCAGTTTATTGAATATAGAAACTTCTTCCCTGTTTTGAAACATGGAGAGGTCGGCAAGCGTGGTTTTGTCTATTTCCATGGTGATGTACTATTATAACCACAGATAACACAGATTGTGTCACAGAGGACCACAGATATAATCAATGGTCATCTGTGATATTAATTCGTGTAATCTGTGGTAAAATTTTAATTTTTATTACCTGTTAAATAATAATCTTTTCCCTCTTATCGATTCATCAAACACCCCGTTATTATAAACCATGTTACCACTTACAAAAGTCTTTTCTATAGATGCAGGAAATCTAAAATTCTCTAAGGGGCTCCAGCCACATTTGTATAAAATGTTTTCCTTAGTTACGATTGTAGGCATGTTATTGTTTACCACAACCAGGTCGGCATAATAACCTTCCCGGATATAACCACGCTCTCTTACCTGGAAACAATCGGCAACTGCATGACTCATTTTTTCAGCGATCTTTTCCAGACTTATCCGTCCTTCTTTATGGTAATGCAGCATCAATAATAAAGGATGCTGAACAAGAGGTAATCCTGCATGGGCCTGCTCATAAAGAGCCGGCCCCCTCCTTTGAACTTCGTTCGTTCCCTTAGCAGAGAACCCCTGGAGGGGAGGGACTGAACTTAGCGGAGATGAACTGTATCCTTTCTCTGCGAATGTATGGGGTGCATGATCTGTGGCAATTACATCAAGGCGGTCATCAAGCAACGCCTTCCACAGGGCTTCTTTATTATGAGCAGCTTTTATGGCAGGATTGCATTTTATTTTATAGCCCAGTTGTGCATAATCATCAGCAGTAAAATGTAAATAATGCACACAAACTTCTGCAGTTATCCTTTTATCCTTTAATGGCATCATGTTGCTGAAAAGCTGTAATTCTTTTTCGGTGCTGATATGCAAGATGTGTAAACGGCTGTTGTATTTCTGTGCAAATTTTATAGCGATAAGTGAAGATTCAAAACAGGCTTCCTCATCTCTTACCAGGGGATGATCTGCGGGGGTCAATTCACCCTTTTGGCTTTTTATTCGATCGTAATTTGTTTTAATAATGCGCTCATCCTCGCAATGCGTGGCAATCAGCATTTCACTTTCCCTGAAAACCTTATCCAGGGCATTATGGCTATCAACCAGCATATTACCGGTGCTGGCACCCATAAATATTTTTACCCCGCAAACATCCTGCTTACGGGCATTCAATTTTAAAACTTCTTCAGCATTGTTGTTACTGGTTCCCATAAAAAAGGAATAATTGGCCAGCGAAGTATTGGCGGCAATATTGTATTTATCTTCCAGCAGTTCAGGTGTAAGTGCATTGGGGACCGTATTGGGCATTTCCATAAAACTGGTGACGCCACCTGCAACAGCGGCCTTGCTTTCAGTATAGATAGTTGCCTTGTGCGTAAGTCCCGGCTCCCGGAAATGTACCTGGTCGTCGATAATGCCCGGAAAAAGATGCTTCCCTTCGCCGTTTATCTCTTCTACCTTGTACCTGGTTTCAATGCCACCGGCAATCTTTTCTACCCTTTCGCCATTAATCAAAACATCTAATGACTGAATTTTGCCTTCATTTACAACGTGTATGTTCTTAAAAAGGTATTTTTGCATAACTTGAATTAATGATACGCTGTTAAACTAAAATTATCTGATGCAATTTATTAAAAGCTTAACCAAAATGTTGTTTTTTATTTGTCCTGCATTTGCAACAGCACAATCCACCTATTTATCGCCGGGATCAAAAGATGTTCATTTTGTTGACCGCATGGAAATAAAGCAGCAAAAAAATACGCATCTTAATTTTTCATCTGTACGCCCATTCAACAGGAAATTTATTGTGGAGCAAACCGAATTTATTGACAGTGCCCGCCTGGGATATACAGATTCAACCGGCAGGGACAAATACGAAGAATGGAATAACCAGGGCCTGACAGCTATTGACGAGTACAACCTCACCAGTTTTTTAATGAATAACAGCGAGTGGACAACCGGCCCCCGGAATGAATTTAAAAGCAAGAGGCCTTTTCTTAAAAATTTTTATACCACAAAACCCAATTTCTTAGAGGTTAAAACAAACAATTTCTTCCTGGCTTTAAACCCCGTGTTTCAATATGTACAGGGAGTTGAAACAGGTTATAACAAACCTATTTATCTAAACAGCAAAGGTATTACCGCCCGTGGTACCATTGGCCGCAAGATCGGCTTCTCTACTTTTTTAACCGATAACCAGGAAAGAGGGCCACAATTCTTTCAGCAGCAGGTAAACACATACAGGGCGGTGCCAGGTGTTGGTTTTTACAAACCTTTCAAAACAAGCGGCTATGATTATTTTGATGCCCGTGGATATATCACTTTTAAGGCAGCAGGCGCTGTTGATATTCAGTTTGGGTATGACAAGAATTTTATTGGTAATGGCTACCGTAGTTTATTCTTAAGCGACTGGGGCAACAGTAATTTGTTCTTAAAACTCAATACCCGTATCTGGAAAATAAATTACCAAAATATTTTTATGGAACTGATGCCGCAATTTAAAAAAGCGGGCGATACTTTATTAGACAGGAAATACGCAGCGATGCATCACCTGAGTATGAATGTTACCAAATGGCTGAACATTGGGGTTTTTGAAGGGGTGATCTTTGGCCGTAAGAACCGTTTTGATTTCCAGTACCTGAACCCGATCATTTTTTACAGGCATATTGAAGGTACTGTTGGCAGTCCGGATAATGCTGTGGCCGGCTTTGATTTTAAAGCAAATATTAGCCACCGTGCACAGGTATATGGCCAGCTATTGCTGGATGAATTTATTTTATCAGAAATAAAGAATACGCCTACAAGCTGGGTTAATAAATGGGGTATACAGTTAGGACTTAAATACATTGATGCATTTGGTGTAGACAATTTGGATATACAATTAGAAGCAAACCGGGTACGTCCTTTTACGTACACTCACAATGATACTATTTCAAATTATACGCATTATAACCAGCCGATGGCACACCCGCTGGGCGCAAATTTCCAGGAGGTTATGGCGATCATCCGATATCAACCTGCTCCTAAATGGTATGTTTATTTACATGCTATGTATTATTACAAAGGCCTGGACACAAGTAACAGGAATTTTGGCGGAAATATTTTCCGGGACTATACCACCCGTACCACAAATGATGGTTTTAAAGTTGGCAGTGGCAATAAAGCAACTGTAATAAATTCTTACTTACAGGTATCTTACGAGATAAGGGAAAACATATTCTTTGAATTGACCGGTATGTACCGGCGCTATAAAGACCTGCTTAATCCTGCTGCTGTAAGTACCACATTAATTACCGGTGGTGTAAGAATAAATATGTTCAACAGGAGATACGATTATTAGTATAGAGCCCATTGTATTTTCACTATTTTAGGCCAATCACACCAAATATATATGTATCTATTTATTTTGATAATACTCAAGGATTTGATCGCATTCTCTGATTAATTCCGGTAAAAAAGTCTGGTCAGAATTAATTACAAATTCGGTTTTTAAGTTTGGATCATGAGTATGTAGTAGTATTCCCTTTATTTCAACATGCCCCAATCCATCGCCAGATAATGTAACATTTATATTATCTTCAATATTGGACAAAGAGAAAGTGCCTGTTAAAGAATTTTGAAAAAGTTTAAGTTTATCAACAAAAGCATATAGATCATTTAACATGAGGCTTATCTTAAAAACAGCAGAAAAACCATAATCGTTAAAACCAACTATAGTCTTTAACCAACCTTCGCTATCTTCTTTTCAAATAACATTTAGATATAAAATTGTAGTGCCTCCTTGATTCTTAAAATTCAATTTCATTCTTCAGATTGATTTTAAAGATTGCACAAAACAATTTATCAATTCAGCCATAACCCTTATTCCACTGTTAAAGAAAAAGAGATCATACGGGAATTGATCTTATCGATCACACTTGAATATTTGAGGTTTGCATCCCTGCTATGCAGGTTACCAATACCCCAGCCCATTTTAACTTCGGGAGTTAAAACAAACATGGGAAAATAAAAGTGAAAACCCAGGCCCGCTTCAACGCCATAATCCAGTCGCTTAAGTTTTATTTTATCATCAGCATTTTTTTTACCGGCATTAGATGCAAGATCATATTCTGCTTTACCCCCACCGATCATATACACTTTAAAATTGTTGATACGGTCGCTGCTGAATTTTATCTGCACAGGAATACTTAAGGAAATTGACTGTATCTTTTTATCCGTCACAAAATCCTCACCCGCAGGCCTGTCGGGATAAGGCACATAGTACTGAAAATATTTCTCTGTAAAAGTCAGGTTTACGGGGTACGTCCTTAGGTCAAAATGTTCGCCCAGGCGTATGTTCACCAGCCAGGCCAGGTTGATACCGGTACTGTTAACACTTTCCACAACAGTTATGCTATCAAATGGCGACTGTTGTAAAAAAGAAGGGTGGTGTGTAAAGCTGAAATGGGCACGGTTAGCGCCCAGGTTAATTCCGAAACGAACCTTCTTTTCGTCGTGATCGGGCAGGTTGTATTTTTCTCTTAACTGCGAAAAGCCGATCAAGGGAAAAAACAAAACTGCTATACCTGTATTGATTATTTTTCTCCACAATAGATGCTGCATATTCCTAGGCTCAATGATTTAGAATAAGTGTTTTGATATCCCAGTTTATCCAGGATACCTGTAAAATTTTTCCCTTCAGGAAATTTGTTGATCGATTCGTCGAGGTATTGATATGCATTGCGATTTTTTGAAAAAAATTTGCCCACGCTAGGAGTTATAAATTTCATGTAAAACTTATACATGGCTTTTACAACTGCTGACCGGGGTTTACTAAATTCAAGAACCACCAGCTTACCACCTGGCTTCAATACCCGTAATATTTCAGATAAACCCTTTTCCAGGTTCTCGAAATTACGAACTCCAAATGCAACAGATACCGCCTCGAACGAATCACTTTTAAAATTTATTGTTTCACAATCTCCTTTTAACAATTCTATGGTATTTTGAAGGCCAAGCTTTTTTATTTTTTGCCTGCCTACTTCCAGCATGCCGTCACTGATATCAATTCCCACGATCTTCTGTGGTTTTAATATACCAGATGCCAAGATGGCGACATCTGCTGTACCGGTTGCTACATCTAAAAGGTTTGCAGGCTTTTGTTTTTCCAAGTGCATGATCGCTTTTTTACGCCATTTAACATCAATACCTGCACTCAGGAACCTGTTCAAAAAATCGTACCGGAATGCAATATCATTGAACATGCCTGCAACCTGCTGCTTCTTAGCTAACTGCGAATCCTTATATGGTACTACCGTATCGTGTGCGTAATCTGACATGGGAGGCAAAGATAAGGCGCAATAAGCAATAGGCAATATGCATTGCGCATGAGCAAAGTTAATAGTTGAGGGGTTATGACAATGAGTAATGATCAAAAACCAATGACCAATAACCAATACCTTTGCTACATGTTAATCAAATCTGCCAAGTATGTTATCAGCAGCCCGGATCATGAAAAATGCCCTGCACCTGACCGACCTGAGTATGCCTTTATTGGTCGTAGTAACGTGGGTAAATCATCACTGATAAATATGTTATGTGATAATGAAAAGCTGGCAAAAACTTCCGGTTCACCCGGTAAGACCCAATTATTGAATCATTTTGATATCTCGTCGGCCCCCACTCCAAAGGCCAATCAAACAGCTCCATCCGGCGCAGAAAAAAGAATGCAATGGTACCTGGTTGACCTACCGGGTTATGGATTTGCCAAAGTAAGTATAAGAAGCCGCAACCGCTGGGAACAAATGATCGAAAATTATTTACGCAAAAGAGAGAACCTAACCATGGTGTTCGTTTTAATAGATGCCCGGCATACACCGCAAAAGATCGATCTTGAATTTTTAGACCAATTAAGAACATGGCAGATTCCGTTCAGCCTGGTATTTACCAAGGCCGATAAAGTGAACCAGCGTACTGTAAATAAAAATGTAAAAGATTTTTTAGCAGCCATGAGAAAGACCTGGCAGTTCCTCCCTCAGCATTTTGTGACCAGTGCCGTAAAAAAAACAGGTAAGACAAAGATCCTCTCCTTTATTGAAGAAACGAATAAGGATTTGCTAAAGAAAAAAGAGTAGAAGTAATGGCCTGTATTCCTTCAAATACAAACACGCTTATTATTTCAAAAGCAGCAGATTGTTAATTCACCACTTTATTAGCGCAGCTACTGCTTGCAAATGCTTCGGGTTTTGCCTTAAAGGCAAAGCCCATTCCTAAAATGTAACCCATGGCTTCCCGTAAGGCTTCATTACTTTTAAACTGCGGATTGGTATTGATGTCGGCATGTACTTCCATATCCACATCATACAAAGTAAACAGGTCGCAGAGCTCATAAGCAATTTCAATGCTCTTGGCCACTTCCACAAGCATTCTTTCTTTAATACTGTATTTGTGCAGTGTTTTTTCGTTGTGAATGAACATGAAGCCGCCGTGGCCTTCCCTAAGAAAAACAATTACAGTGGCAAACTCTGTTTCCTTGCCTTTTACCTGGCTGTCGGTGCCAATACAAACTTTTAAATGATAACCCGCTTGTGTTTCCCGGGTGATGGCCTGTTCTACGGCCTCTTTGATGTGCAGTTGGATTGGATCTCCATTAAATTTTCTCCATAACATAAAAATGGGTTTTTTAAAGTTACTGAAAAAAAACCTAAATCCCCTAAAGGGGACTTTGAAACATTAATATAATTTAAGAGACAATAAAAACTTAACAGCTTGCTATAACATGACATTTGGCACCATCATTCTCCAAAGTTCCCCGCCGCGGCGGGGCGGAGGGGTGTGCAAAAAAAGTGGGGGGAGCCCCTAACGCTACCCCCAAACTTACACATGAAATCTACCTTACTGTTTTATAATACGTTCTGTTTGTCGTTGATCGTTGTTGAAAAGCTGAATGATGAACATGCCTTTTGACTGGCCCGAAATATTTATATGGTTAAAGCCTTTAAGGCCTTTACCTGTCTGAATGGTTCTTCCGTTCATATCATACAAACTGTATTGATAATTATCAGCCGCATTGATAATGATATCATTTTGAACCAATGTTGATACGTTGAAAAGTTTGTCTGTATTTGATGCGCCCTTTAATGCTATTGTATTTGAGTACACGGTTTGATCGACAACCGAGGTAACTTTTAAGCGATAAAAAACAGTGCTGGCCTGGTACGACTGGTAAGCAAACTTAGTAGAAGAAGGCGTTACAGTTGTTAACGGTTTAAAATTGGTTCCATCAGTTGAAGACTGTACCTCAATGGTTTTAATTGGCTCATCCGCAATGATGCGCCAGTTCAGGTTATGCTTGCCTTTATCTACTGTTCCGCTAAGTCTTACATCATGTATTGGTAAACCGCTGAAAGAGCCTGTTACTGTATAAGCGCCAAGGCTTCCATAAGGGCCAATATTATTATTGCCGGTACCATATACTTTCAAATAATAAGTACCTGCAGTTAAAACAGTATCAACAACATTACTTAATGTAGTTAAAGGATTAAAATCTCTTATTAAATTTTGTGGTGAATTGTATAATTCTATCCTGATGTCGAGGTTTGCCCCTATCCAGTTGCCCTGTACATTAAAAGGAATAGCTGATAAATAAAAATTTGAGGTTGAAGTCAATGTAAATTTAAAAGCATCTTTGTCTGAATTTGTAGAAATAACGCCATTAACATTAAAACCACTGCCCTGCAAAGTTGTAGTACTTGCATTCATTGTTTCGGGATAATCATCAACACGATAACCAAATCCGTTCTGTGTTGTAATAATCGAAAGATTATCCTGGATATTGGTACAGCCATAAGGAGTTGGACCGTTATTCCAATTACTGAAATTTCGTGACAGGCTGTTGCCCATAATAGGTGCCCACGCAGTTTCGCCGGTACCAAAGCCGGAATTATATTCTTCCTGCGGTGTACTGCAGTTTGCGCCACTATATTTTGATTGGTGAGATAAACCTACTGTGTGTCCGGTTTCATGAGAAATGGTCTCACCTACTTTTTTAGGACTGTAACCGTGCCTGTCGCTAAATACAAACGCCGGTGTATCATCTCCCCAGGTAAAAGAACCTACATAAGCTACTCCGCCATAACCCGGGGTCATCCAACTGCTGGTGGCAGTAATAATGATACGCACACGCCTGTTCAACGGCTTTGTTAAAAATAAAGCTTCATCAGTAGTTACATTAATATTGAATGGGCGGAAATCTTCTGCTGCCCGATAATATGCTTCTGTGATCTGTGCCTCAGTTAATCCCGAAGCTGCACAATTAATAGGGTTACCATTATTCCACACACTGCTCTGTACCAGGTGGCCGTCAAAATCAAGAAAAATAGTGGCAGTAGCAGATGGGTAACTGTTTAAAATGGGTACGCTTAAAGCTTTAAATGAAAACAGCAGTGGCGCAGCAATTAATAAGCATGTAAAAATCTTTTTCATTTTTTTGGTTTTGTAAGGATGTTGGATATGTAAAACTAAAGCCTGGATATTATTGTTGATTGCAATCCTGTATTACACGGTCAGTTTCAATCTTAGTAAGCTGGTATGCACCTGCCGTATTCTTCTTCAGTTCAAAGCCATCATAAAAACTTTTATTGATGATACGGCCTATATATGAAGTACTGCCATCATCATTTGTGATCCTGGATACGTTGAAGATGGTATTGGAATAATCAGGCGATACAACAATTGCTGTTTGCAGGTTGCTGTATTTTACCAGGTTGCTTTTTACGCTTCCGGAAAAAATAAAGTTGTCGGAAAAGTTAAGGCTGATCGATTGACCGGGAGTAGTATTAAAAACACGGGCAAGTTCCTGTTCGCTGCAATTAATTTTTTCAGGAAAGTTGTTGAATTGTTTTGGTTTGCTGCTGGTTTGTGAAAAACCTGTCATGGCAATCAGGGAAAGCATCAATGACAATGCATAGGGTGCAAAGGATTTCATAGTAAGTATATTAGTTTCTTAGATAATTGGATAATTCTACCTCATGTAACGGGAGTAGGTAAATTTTATTATCTAATAACCAAAAAATAAGCAGTACGGAAAGAAATTGAGTAGAAGTCCTACGCCAGGAATAGTAAAACTACGACAAAACAACACTAATATTGTCCTGTACCCAGCATTACGAGTGTACAGGCCTCAAGAGTTTGTATATTATTTTGCATGGCAAGTTCCGTCAGTTCTTCGTTCTCGGTTCCGGGGTTAAAGATTATCCTTTTGGGATGAAGGGAAACAATATAATCGTAATATTCTTTTTGATTGGTTGCATTCAGGTAAAGTGTTACCGTATCAATATCTGTGTAAGGAATTTTTTCTTTATCGATCTCTACATCTGCCACCATTCCTTTTCTTCTGCCGATAGCTACAACCGGGTGGTTATGATTTTTTAGCCTGTTGATGGCAAGGTAACTGTAACGGGCCGGATTTTCAGATGCACCAAGTACCAATGTTTTTTTTATTTCCATGCTATAAAAATCTTTGTTTTACTTCCTGCGATGGCATCATACACGCTTGTCGTACACCAAACCACTTATACCTGTTTTTGGCTACCCAGTTATATATGCCATCCCTTATAACCCGGGGTACAATAATTAAGCCATAACATAATGGCCAAAGCCCCCGCAGGTAGCGGCATACGTTTAAAGCAGCTGTTGATTGTTTGTATGCTTTTCCTTTATCAATAAACACAAAGGATTGCATATCATCGGCAGGCAGGTTATATTGTTTTAATATTTTTTGTCCTGCTTCTGATTGCATGGGCGCAAATAAAATATTTGCTTTAGCATTTTTTTTAATTACAAAATTTACAGCGCTATTACAGAAATTACAAACGCCGTCGAATAGTATGATAGGTTGTTGGTTCATCGGTTATCTAAAATATTTTTAAGCGCTTCATCAATATTATTATACTCAAATTGAAAGCCAGCTCTCAATAATTGCTCTGGTATTACCCAGCGGCTTTTTAAAATGAGTTCAGTTTCTGTATTAATAAGTACAGCGCCAAATTTTAAAAACCAGGTAGGCAATGACAATCCCAACTTTACTTTCATATGCTTCCTGAGCAATTGCATGAAATTTTTATTGCTGACAGGATTTGGAGCAGCAGTATTAAAAACACCTGAAAGCTCATCATGCTCCTGAATAAAACCAATTATTTTGAAAAGGTCATCTATATGTATCCAACTGAACATTTGTTTGCCACTTCCTTGTTTACCACCCATACCAGTATGAACAAGATTTTTCAGTGGCTTTAATACACCGCCATTTTTGCCCAACACGATCGCCATTCTTAATGCAACTTGCCGGGTTTGTGGCAATTTAAATGCAAAGAATGCATGTTCCCAATTTGTAGCAACGTTTACCGAAAAGCCAGAGCCAATCTCTCCTGTAGTTTCAGTCATAGGCCGATCTTCCGCATGGCGATAGATCGTTGCTGTGCTGGAATTTATCCAAAGTGTAGGGGGGTTAATACACGCCAGTACAGCTTTACCCAATATTTGAGTAGTGCCAATCCTGGAATCAAAAATCTCCTTTTTATTTTTTTTATTATACCTGCAGTCAACTGATTTACCTGCAAGATTGATAAGCATTTCAGCATTTTCAAGAGCTTCAGTAATTGCATCAATATTATCCCAATTAACATGTTCTTTCTGTCTTGAAATGATAATCACAGCATATCCTGAGTTTCGGAATTTTTTTGCAAGATATTCTCCTACAAACCCTGTTCCCCCGGCTATAATTATCTTTTTCATTTAAGTATAAAAATTAAAATAATGAACCTGTATAAAACCCAGCTATATGAAAGCACGCCTGATAAGTTAAGATTTGTAACCCTTCGTTTATGATCAAGGAACATGATCAAAACCACTGCAAAAAAATACAGGATGTTAAAAGTATCGCTAAATGTTGAATAATGATTTAGGACCAGCAAAGGAGATAATAAAACTGCACCAATAAAAGATACCAGGACCATATTGAAATAGTAATCCAACTTTTTCTGCCAACTGTATTTATAAATAAAGGGATACTGAAAGATCAGCATTCCAATCACTATTAATAATTCAAATTTCCAGTCGTAGTTGATCTTTAAAAAATGCTGAACTAGTTCTACGTATTGATCTAAGGTAAAGGCAATAACAGCAATAAAAAAGGCTATTGCTGTTATTTGAAATCCTTTTGGCTGTATTTTATTTTCCCGTATCATTTTAATGACTGTAATTAGTGATTTACAACTGGTGCTTTATACCTGGCTTCCTGTATAGCTTTCTTCCTGAGCGTAAAGAAAATGTACAGGTTAAAAAAGTGCATGCCACCAAGAATAAGGATGATAAGCCCGATCTTTAAACTTAGTTTTTCAATTACCTGCTGTATGTTGATGATATTACTTGTAACCTGCAAAGTGTAAACTGCATAGCCAATATTGATAAGGTAAAACCCAACCAGCAGCAAATTATTTACGCTGTCGGCCATTTCTTTATTGCCATGGAAAATATCAATTAAAAAGACCTTGCCATTCTTAAACAGGGTGCGTGCTACCCAGATGGTTAATGCAATAGTAATGATAAGATAAAAGCTGTAAGTGATGATAATGTAGTTCATAAAATTTATTTTTAAATGGTTAACGATTATTTTTTAAAATTGCTAAAGGCCGCCGGATCATTTGCCTTAGTTCATCAAAACATAGCCAGGTATAGAACACTGCCATAAAGGGTGCAGTAAAAAGCAATATCCAGTATGAGCCAACAGGCATGGTAACCAGGGATATCAATGTTATCCAGTGATACACATACCTTGTACTTCCCTTTCGGGTAAACAGGCGATGATATGCATGCACCAGCATACTGAATACCTGCCAGGCGCCTACAACAAAATACCCAAGCAAGAAAGTATAATCCTGGTTTATGATGGTTGCAACTGAAAAGGCAATTATCAAAACCACACTGGCCCAGCCATCTATTTTTTTAAACTTTTTCATGAGAGCATGTTTTGTATTTTCAGAAAATTTTGAAACTACATCTTGAAATAAAAGCCGGAATTTTTCCAGCCTCATTTGTTAGGACTATTTAAAGAATTTCAAAAGGCTTCCCAGCACCCAGTTCTCATCTGCTTTAACCATTACATCTAATACTTTATCGGCCTGGCCTCCAAACTTGCGGATCCCTGCCACAGTATCTACAAATTGTTTTACGTCCTTATCTTTTTTATCACCTTCTATCTGTTCCAACTGGGCTAATAATTTAAGCATAGGATCCAACTCCCGCTTTTTTCTTTCCTTGATTATTTGTGTAGATACTTTCCAGATATCTTTCTCTGCACTAAAAAATTCTTTTCTTTCGCCGGGAATTAAAACCCGATCTACCAGACCCCAGCCTATCAGCTCACGGGTGTTCATATTTACATTGCCGCGGCTTATACTCAGTTGCTCCATAATATCATCCTGGGTTATAGGATCAGGACTGATGAGCAGCAAGGCATGAATCTGCGCCATGGTGCGGTTGATGCCCCAATGGGTTCCAAAGGCACCCCAACTGCTGATAAATTGTGCTTTTGCTTCGGTAAGTTTCATGGTAATTTTTTATAGCACAAAGATAACACGTAGTTTCTGAATTTTCAAACTTTATTGAAAATATTTATTTGACCATAAAAAATATTACTTATGTAATAACTCGTCTGTATTCATCATTAGTTACAGTCATTTTATCAGAATGATTCAAAAAGTCAAAAATTATCGTAAATGAAAAAAACACTTTTATTTCTTCCCCTATTTACTTTCAGTTTGTTTTTATTTGATTCAAATGCACAGACACCACTGACTAATAATGTCGCAACAATGTATAAAGGGAAAAATGTTTATACTTTTTCAGACACTATAATAGCTTCCATCCTTATTGGAATGAATGTAATTAAAACTTTAGCCTTGGGTGATTCAGTAAGGGATGATGAATTCTATATCCGCATTTCGGATTATCAAGGAGAAAATATTTTGACAATAAACTACTGTAGGGAATGTATATTAACCAAAATCATTAAAATCTCGGATCGATCTTACAATGCAAGCGGAAATTTGTTTTTGCCTATAATTTTTGGCTATGATCTGGAATTCAGTACCCTTTTTTTAGATGAGCGGGGTTTTAAAACCAATATTATCGCCGGAGGCTATTACATTGTATTTGATAATAGGGGTCGAGTTAAAAAGACGGGGTTGTCACAATGATTGTACTTAAAAAAAAGGCTGCTACTTGCGTAACAGCCCTTTAATCTCATTATTTCTCTTACCTTATCTTATGCAGGTAATCATTATTCATAAATTGCCTTTGAATATCCTTCAGGTCTCTTAAAATGCTGGCATCAACAAGGGTGCCTGATGTTTCCAGTAAGAATCCACCGATCAGTTCATTGTTAACATGTGTTTCCACTTCAAATGTTTGTCCTGTTGTTGCTGTTGATTTTACGTTGCTCATGATCGCATTCAGCATATCATCAGTAATGGGCTCAGCAGTAGTGATCTTTACTTTATGGATATTACGCAGTTCGTTGAACTGGTCAATATAAGTTGTTGCGATTTCAGGTAAATTGGTTTCCCTGGCCTTACGCACCAATAACTGTACAAAGGCAGAAGTAAGCTTGCTCACTCTTTCTTTGGTAATAGATTCCAATATCTTTTCTTTTGCAGACGGCTTGATGACCGGGCTGCGCAATACATTCACAAAATCTGGATTGCTTTTGCAGATCTTGTGCAACCACTTCATATCAGCATATACAGCATCTACCTGGTTCTGCTCTGTAGCAAGATCAAGTAAACTTTTTGCGTATCGGCCTGCTAAACGGGGATTGTTCATAATTTAATGTGATAATGTGCTAATCTGCTAATGTGCTAATTTCATCATTTCAAAAGCGTTTAACTACTCAGGCTCTCATTAGCATATCAGCAAATTATCGAATTAGCTAATTTAATTTTACTTCCGCAGCCAGGGTCTTAATATAATTCTCCTGCTCTGCTTTATTGCTTAATTCTTTACGCAATACTTTTTCACTTACTTCAAGTACAAGGCTGCCTACCTGGTTCTTAATTTCGGTAAGGGCTGCCATTTTCTGATTTTGAATAGAGGCATGTGCATCGGTAATGATCTTATTTGCCTGTATTTTAGCTTCTTCTTTGGCATCAGCTATCATCTTATCCTTTGTTTCTTTAGCTTCTTTAAGCATGCTGGCTCTCTCTTCACGTGCCTGTGTAAGAATGGCTTCATTGTCATTCTTCATTTGTGCCATTTCAAGCTTTATCCTTTCGGCAGTAGCCAATGAATCAGCTATGTTTTTTTCACGTGTTGCCAAACCGCCGATGATGGCAGGCCATGCAAATTTTTTCAGCAGAAAAAAAACGATAAGGAACGCAAGCAGCGTCCAGATAATGAGGCCGAAGGCCGGTGTTAATAATTGCATTTTATAATATTTATAAAATAAAAAATTCTGAAATGTTCAATATTGGCATGCAGTACAAGTGAGTGACACAACGATGATGCTATGAAAAACAAATGCCCGTCCCCAAAAAAAATCTACTCCTTGGTTCCCCCTTCAGGGGGTTAGGGGGTGTCTAAAAATTACTGCATCCTCCGTCCTGTACTTTGGATGCAGTAAAGGTTTTAAAGCACCATAGCTAAGAACCCGATGATGATCGCAAATAAAGCTGCTCCCTCTACAAGGGCAGCGGTAAGGATCATGTTACTACGGATGTCATTGATCGCTTCCGGCTGGCGTGCAATTGATTCCAATGCACCTTTACCGATTTGTCCGATACCTACACCGGCACCGATAGCACCAAGTCCTGCCCCGATAGCACCACCTGCGTTAGCAATTGCTTCTAATAAGAAAAAATTCATAATTGTGAATTTATGTTGGTTAAAAAAAACTTGTATTAATGTGCAACAGCGGTTTCATGTGCATGATCATCATGCCCGCCTTCAAAAGCCTGGCCTATGAATACTGCTGTTAATATGGTGAAGATAAAGGCCTGTAAAAAAGCAACCAATACCTCGATAAAATAAATGAAAATGGTAAAAGCAATTGAAAAAGGCGAAAAGCCCCAGCCAATATATTGATTCAATGCTGCCATGATAAAGATGAGGGAGATCAAACAGATGATAAGTATATGTCCTGCTACCATGTTGGCAAACAACCTGATCATTAATGCGAAAGGCTTGGTAAAAATTCCAAGTATCTCAACAGGAACCAGGATCACCTTTACCCAACCCGGTACGCCCGGCGGGTTAATAATGTGCATCCAGTAATGTTTGTTACTGCTGAACAGGATAACCACAAAAGAGATTATGGATAAAACAAAAGTAAAAGCAATATTACCGGTAACGTTTGCTGTGCCGGGTATCAATCCTATCAGGTTATTGATAAGGATAAACAAGAAAACGGTTAAAAGGTAAGGCAGGTATTGGTTACTTTTGGCGCCCAGGTTTGGTTTGGCCACTTCATCATTAACAAAGTTAACAATGGTCTCCATGGTGTTCTGCATTCCTTTTGGCGCTGAAGTGATGCCCTGGCCGGTACCATATTTTTTGGCCACCCTGATGAGGATAACAACCAATAAAGTAAGTGCCAGTAACATTTGTACAACGTTACGGGTAAGCGAAATATCATAAATACCAGCTGTGGCAGTCTCATCAATTTTTCCGTTTGGATCTACAGCTACAATTTTTCCCGCTGCATATTTATTACGGTCTAATTTCTCATGGTCAATTCTTTCGTTGGTTAAAAGAGCATAACCATCAACTACATGCTCACCATGATGAAATGCTGAAGACATGAAAGTTGAAAAACCTTTTTCTTTTGAGTATAAAATAACGGGCAATGGAATGGTTGCATGGTGTTTCTTACCATCGTCTCCTTTGTAAGATAAAAAGTGGAATTCATGGGCATCCATGATATGGCCAAAGATCACTTCGTTGGCGTCAAAAATTTTTTCTTTTTTAGCAGGCTCATGTACGGGGTCGTGCTGTGCAAAAGACGTATTAGAAAAAATCACTAAACTTATGCTGAAAACCGCTACCAGTAATGATTTGATGCTCTTTGCTGCCATAATATACCTGTAATTTGCCGCAAAGATAAGGATGGAGGGGTGAAATTAAAAATCAGGAGAGGAAGAATTTAGGAAATATTGCTCTTATCCATATCTTCCCTTAGTTTCTTAATTTTTTCAAGTTCAATTATATCAATTTGATCTTTAGGGCGGTTTACTGCTTTTTTGTTGGCAATAAGCTGGTTAATATGTAAAAAAGGTACTTTCAAACCTTCAAAATCTCCAATAGTAGCCATAGATAGTGATTGATCGAAGGTAAAATCCTCAAGCCCAAGCATATTAATCAATATATCGAGCCTTAAACCATTATTTAGTGTAAAATCGCTCCAGCCAGGTACAAATTGCATCCGGTCCAACATGTAATAATCACCCATATCGGCTTCTTTAAATGCAGCCCTTAAACTATTTCTGTTTTCTGTGGTATCTTCTATCCAGATATCCATGTCGCCGGTATATCGTTGATAGCCATGAATATTTGTAGCAAAGCCACCAACCATAATATATTTAACGTTATAGATATTAAGGCATTTCCAAAATCTCAATATTTCCTCATCAAAAATATCCATAAAAAAAAATTAAGCTAATTCTATGGCTTGAAAGGTTGATGAGTGATGGTAGCCTTTTTCAAAGTTTGTTGAATCTTGTACAATTTGGTTGCAAATAAAAGCCTTTCCATGTGCGTTCGCATCAATGCATCTTTTAGTAAATTCATTTCCGCTGATTCATAAGCAGTCTGCATTTCAGCAACCTTATTTACATTTTCGCCCTCGATATCTTTATTGTTTACAACCATAACACAATTTACAAAAATTAAATCACTACATCCTGCTTTTCAAACTGCATTTTGTGGAGCTGGTAGTAAAAACCGCGTTTTTGTAATAATTCGGCATGGCTTCCTGTTTCCAGTATCTCTCCCTTATCAAGAACAATGATCTTGTTGGCCTTGCGGATGGTAGATAAACGATGGGCAATAACAATTGATGTACGGTTGGAGATCAGTTTATCAATGGCATGTTGGATCAGTGCTTCACTTTCTGAATCTACTGATGAGGTTGCTTCATCCAGTATTAAAATAGCAGGGTCATATAGTAAGGCCCTTACAAAAGAAAGCAGTTGCCGTTGCCCCAGGGAAAGCGTTGCTCCTCTTTCCATTACATTATAATCATAATTGCCGGGCAGTTGCATAATAAAGTCATGGATACCGATCATTTTTGCAGCCATGATCACTTCTTCTAAAGGTATGGCCGGGTTTCGCAGCGTAACATTGTCCCTGATAGAACCGCTGAATAAAAAAACATCCTGCAGCACAACTGCGATCTCGGACCGCAGGTCATCAAGATGGAAGTCTTTAATATCCGCATCATCAATTTTAATAACACCATCATTAACGGGATACAAACGGTTAAGTAAACTAATGATGGATGTTTTACCGCTGCCTGTATGTCCTACTATAGCTAATGTTTCTCCAGCATTCAGTGTAAAACTGATATTCTTTAATACATATTGATCATGATTATAGGCGAACCAAACCTTATCAAACTCAACTTTTCCTTTTATGTGCTCAATAGTTTTATTGCCTTCACTAATGGTAGTATCCTCGTTATCCAGCACTTTAAAAACGCGTTCACTGGCAATCATGCCCATCTGCAGCACATTGAATTTATCGGCAATCACCCTCAGCGGCCTGAACAATAAATTGAGACAAAGAATGAATGCAGTAATAACACCCGCTACTTTTTCGGCCTGCTGCGGATGAACAACATCCTTTGCTGCCCACCATACCAGCAACCCGATAGAAAGCGCCATCACCAATTCCACTATAGGAAAAAAAACAGAGTAGGCAAATATGGCTTTGATGTTTGCATTCCGATGTTCTTTATTGATATTGCTGAATTTTTGGAATTCTCTTTTTTCTGCTGCAAAAGCCTGTATCACTGCCATGCCTGTAATATGTTCCTGTACAAATGCATTAAGATTTGCTACTGCATTGCGAACCCTGATGAAAGAAGCGTTCACACTTTCCTTGAAGAAATAAGTGGCCACGATTAAAAATGGGAAAGGTGCCAGGCATACCAGGGTTAACTGCCAGTCCACATAGAACATATAAGTCAATACGGAAAAAATGGCCAGCAGATCGGCAATGATTGGGATCAGGCCATCGCTGAAAATGTCATTGATAGATTCAATATCATTGATCGTACGGGTAGTGAGTGTACCGATCGGGGTTTTATCGTACTGCGATAAATTAAGGTGCAGGATCTTATTGTAAGTACTTACCCGCATATCCTTTACCACAGCTTGTCCCAGCGATGCAGTAGAAAAAGTGAATAAGAACCTGAATACAGTTTCCAGTAAAAGTAAAATAATCTGGATAAAGGTGATTTCGATGATAAAAGCTCCCGGACCGTTTAAAAAATGAGAAGCCGTGTCTCCTTTTATGCCGTCGTTAATGGTAAGTTGGATCAAAAAAGGCCGAACCGGTGCTATAGCAGCCAATACAATAGCCAAAGCCAGGGAAGCATAGAATTTATTTTTGTAAGGAGCAGCGAATTGAAAAACACGGCGTAGCAATGAAAAATCAAATATTTTTCTTTTCGCTTTTTTACTTTCACTCATTGCGCAAAGGTAACAGTGTTTGGTTTTGGATTGCACGCCTGCCAGCACCGCCTATCAAACAGTGCGGTTTAATCCTGCACCGAATTATTATATGCCTTTAAAAATATCGCTCCTAAATTTTTGTAAGGCGGGATATAATCATTCCAGCTTTCCCGTATAGAAACACTTGGATCTGCAGCAAATTGTTTTGAAAGGGTTGCCCACATATTCTTCCAAACCAATTTATTTCCTGATTCAAAGGTTTGGTTTAAATAGTTAAGTATGGGCCGGTTAATATCCCCAGCCCCTATCTCTTTGGTGGAGATGATATGTGCCTCTGGATTTACTTCTATAATATCATTTAAATTTTTATAACCGCCACAGGATCCAAGTACCACAACCTTGGCATTACCTGCCATACGTTTTATAGTACGGGGCAGCCAGTAACTGTGTCCACGGTGAACCACCACGGCAGGTATCATGTCATTATTTTCCAGGTAAGTATTCAAATGGATCTGGGCACTGTCATCGAGGTTGGCATCATTATCAAGCGGGCGGTTTGCAAAAACCCATACATTTCCTTTTTTTGATCTTATCTCATACCATTCACTATTGGAAGTTATATTCCATTCCCTGGATGAGAATGAACTTATGAAGGCAGGGAAAAAGGCTTTTCCGTCTTTATCACCATACCAGTATACCTGCTGGATGATCCTGCCACTGTCATCCTGCATATCCTTATTCTCAATTTCATATATCGAAGGAATACCGAGTACACTTGTGAGGTCAATCCTATTGGTTGTGTCCGCTGATAAAAAGATCGTTTTCAACAGACCATAAATTGTTTTTCCGCGGCTATTGTTTTTTTGAATACAATCGCTCTCATTTTTTACAACATAGCTGAGGATATTGTTCAGCAATTTAGTATCGGTAATACTGCTGTAGGCATCTGCCACATCTATCGCATCTTCCAGGTTACCGGTTTTATCCAGGTTGGCAATGAACCCCCGCATTAAAGTTTCGGAAGATACAGGTGGCATTGCACTTAAAAAATTATCCAGCTTATTATAATTGGCAGCCATTTTAATAAACTTCTTAAAGTAGTCGAAATGAACGGCAAGCAGCAATGAGTCCGTCCTGGGTTCTTTACCCAACCGCTGCATCATTCTTACATAACTGTGTTTAAAACTGGAAGTGTATATCTCATTCTCCGACATCACCATCATGAAATAGATATCTACCGCCGATAGGGAATCGATAGCACGCATGCGGGTGTTTACATTGGTTAGATCATGCAATGCATTTATGGGCGTTACAAAATGCTGGATAGCTTTTTCCTGTAATTTATCACGCAGGCCATTTGCACCAAACATGGCCAGGGGCGTATCTTTTGCAGGAGAGGTCATGCGTTTAAAGTAAGCAATTTCTGTTTGTACCAGGAGCTTAAAATAACCAACACTATCATAACCTTTTCCATCATCCCCTACATATTTTTTTATACTTTCTACGGTTTTTTTGCCTTTGATGATATCATCAAGGAAAGGAAAGTACAAAAGTGCATTGGGAGTTTTACTCAGATCTACAATTGCTTTAACCAATGGGTCATTATTCCGGTGTACAAGCCTTCCTAATTTTGAATTGGGAGCCTGCGCAATATTATAAACAGCAGTAGGATTTAGTGCCGAGCTTTTTACCACCATTGCATCAGCAAATGGCTCGTCTGCATAAGGCTCGATGGTTTGCAGGATCTTTTCGGGATTAAGTGCAGCATATTTAATGTACAATGATTTCCTACTGGCAGCATATCCTTTATTCTCTTTGAAGATCTTTGTAAGCATCTCCCCGACCTGGTAAGGAGTTTTATCAATTTCAGCCGACATGCTTACATTATCTACATCGCCTTTTAATATCTTTTCAAAAGTATTCACCAGTGCCGGGGTATATACAGGATTAAATTCCTTTGACCGCCAGCCATTCCTGAAAGCCTTTAAAAGGTTCTCTATATAACTGAGGTACCTGATCTTTTCATTGTTTGTCTTTATTTTAGTTTCTTTTTCCACATAGGTCTGAAGGACATTAATGTTTCTGGTCATGATATCCGTGATCACCAGGTTTATTTCAGATTTAGTGGTAACCCTGATCTGTCCGTCAATCTTACCATCCAGCCTATCAAGCTGTACCTGCTCATCATTTATTTTATCATGGAAGAGTTGCCTGTAAATTGGCACGATCACAGAATCCTCTACAGCAAAAACAGGTGTAAAAGCAATGAGTAGTAAAAAGAATATAAGGTACTTTTTCATATTTAAATTCCAGGCTTGGGTCAAAATTACAAATGTGCCTGCATATGTATCGTAATAAAGATAAAATTTATTGTTAATGGGCAATTATTCAGTTAACAATTTAATAATACAACTCTCTTTGCAAACTGCGTTCCTGATTAAAGGTAAAGCCTATTTTTGCGCTGTATGAGCGTAACCAATACTGTTAAAAAAATATTAATTGCTGATGATGAACCAGATATCCTGGAGATCATACAATACAATTTACAAAGTGAAGGCTACGAAGTAGCAACAGCTAAGAATGGTAATGAGGCTATTGACCAGGCAAAACGATTTAATCCCGATTTGATCATATTAGATATAATGATGCCCGGCAAAAATGGTATCGAGGTTTGCAATATCCTTCGACTGCAGCCTGCATTTAATAAAACATTGATCATTTTTTTAACAGCATTAAGCGATGAAGGCACAGAGGTGAAGGGCCTGGAAACCGGTGCCGATGATTTTATCACCAAGCCCATCAGCCCCAAAGTATTGGTAAGTAAAGTGAGTGCACTCTTCAGGAGATTGAACAAGGAAGAAACTGGTATTTTACAAATTGGTGACCTTAAAATTGACCGGGAGAAATACATGGTGAACTACCAGGGCAAGGACATCATTCTTGCACGTAAAGAATTTGAATTACTAGCCCTATTGGCCGGCAAACCTGGGAAAGTTTTTCTACGTAACGAGATATTGAACCAGGTATGGGGAACCGAAGTAATTGTGGGCGACCGAACCATTGATGTACATATACGCAAGGTGCGACAGAAACTAAACCTCGATTGTATCACTACTGTGAAAGGGGTGGGTTATAAATTTGATCTGTAGTAGTTCATAGTTCATGGTTCATAGTTATATACCTGATGGCTAATCGTTATAATTAATAGTTGTTTACTTTCGCAGTGTTCTTTCATGAACCATTAACTATTAACAATGAACTAAAGAATGCCTTCATCAAAAAATTATTCGCCGCAACAATTATCAGCAATCACATCACTTGGTCTCGCAATACCTGTTGCCATCGGCATCTTTGCCCTTAAACCGGAATGGTGGATAGCTTTATTATCTTTTGGTATAATTTTTTTGGGGGCTTATGGATTAATTCTTTATTCCTTACAAACATTCATATACCGTAAAATAAAACTCATTTATAAATTCATTTATCAAACCAAGGCTAACAAAAGAGAAGAGTTCTATTATAAAAGCATCCTTCCCCAAAAAAGCATTGATGAAGTAAGCAAAGATGTGGAGACCTGGGCAGCGCAGCGCAAGGAAGAGATCGAACTGCTGCAACAAAATGAAGCTTTCCGTAAAGAGTTTCTCCAAAACCTGAGTCATGAATTAAAGACACCCATTTTTGCCATACAGGGTTATGTAGATACTTTACTTAACGGAGCTTTGGATAAACCTGAGGTTAATACAAAATTCCTGCAAAGCACATCGCGTAATATTGATCGCCTTGTAAACCTTGTAGATGATCTTGATTCCATTTCAAAACTTGAAAGTGGTGAACAACTTTTAACATTGGATAGTTTTATCATACAGGATCTTATTAAAGAGGTGTATGAAACCCTATCCTTTCAAGCTGATGAAAAACAGATAAAGTGCATCATCAAAAAAGGCTGTGAAGTACCATTATCGGTTTATGCAGATAAAGAAAAAATAAGGCAGGTGTTTATAAACCTGGTAGATAATGCCATTAAGTACGGCAAACAAAACGGCACCATCGAAGCAAGTTTTTACACGGTTGACGGCGCCAGGATACTAATTGAGATCAGCGACGATGGATCGGGTATTGCGGAAGAGCACCTGTTACGGATCTTTGAACGCTTTTACCGCACCGACCTGGCCCGAAGCCGTAAAGTGGGGGGCAGCGGGCTGGGCCTGGCCATTTGTAAACATATTATTGAAGCCCACGGCCAATCTATTCATGTACGAAGCAAATTAGATGTGGGCAGTACTTTTGGTTTTACATTGCAGAGCAGGAAGGATTAATAAAAAAGCCACCCTGGCAAGAATACCGGGTGGGCAAGCATGAGTCCTTCGACTGCGCTCAGAACTTGCTAATTGCTAAGGAATATCTCGGTGTTGTTCAAGCTGTGTTACAAGACTGTAAATTACCTGCTGCATGTTATGATAATCGAAAAAAATAATTAAGGAATAGTTATGGTTTAAGGATGGGACTGCTGTATCAACTGGCCGTTCTTATCAAAATTATCTGTAGCAGTTGTATTGCCCGCTACATCATATACTTTCCATTGGCCTGTCTTCAACCCGTGGGTAAAATTACCGGTGCTCTGCAGCTTTCCATTCTCATAATAGAAATTACCTGTGCCATGGTATTGGCCATATGCATCCAGTGGAAGTTCTGCCTGTATATTTCCATTTGCGTAATACTGGGCAAAAAAAGTACGTGTGTTATTTTTCATAATGATGATTTGCCGGGTATGACCTGCAGAGTCTTTCATCAATTGTGTCAATGTTGAATCTTTTTTATTGAGATAATAAACAGCCGTTACAAAATCAGTACGGAAGTAAGGCTTTGTATAGCTGCTGTCACTTTTTTTAATGATAGAATCAAGCCAGGCCTTATCCAGGTTCTTTATATTTTTTTGCTGGCTGCAACTGAACAGGAATAGGGCAACGGGTATTAGAAAAACTAATCTCATCATCATCATTTTTGTGCAAATTAAAAAAAGCACCCGGTAGCGGATGCTTTTTTATTAGAAGTTGTTCAATTAAAATTTTGTCCACCCTTTCCACCAGGTAGCCAGCGGACCTGCGGGAGCCACACCACCACGGAAAGTAACTGATTGATCAAAGAAGGTATCGCCGGTGAATTTTGCATCTGTAAACCCACCGCCAGTTAATATTTTCTGATTACCATTTGATCCGGCAAATGGAGTTGGATCAGGTGCAGAATAATTAAATGGCTGAATAAGTTTTGCGTCTGAAGTATTAGTCAGGAGATCATTATTGTAAAATGGAGATGTGAACCAGCTGGTTAAAGTTGCATCAGAATTAATTGTTGCCCCGGCTGTACCCGAAAATTTCATGTTTACATTATTGCCTGCCAATGTTACGTTCCTTAAACGCAATGTGCTGTCTTCTATATTCAATGCGGTTGATGTACCTGTAGTTGCATCTATCAATATTCCCTGCGGCCATCCCATGATGATGGAATTAAAAATAGAGATGCCTGAATTCCTTCTTATCTGTGCACCTGCACGGAATAGAGAGTTTCCAAAATTATTTAAAGTGGCACGAGGGCCTATTGCTGTAATATTACTGAAGATTGCTGTTGTTTTTGGAGAGGCTGTGCTGCCTGTTGCATTATTATCGCTTTCAAATGCTTCAGAAGTAGAGATATCGGCAATTAAGGAGTCACGCATTATTAAACCAAACTGCACTTTCCCATTGTAGCCATTATCTGTATCAAAATCATCATCCTGTGTTTTGTAAGCTATCAGGTATTTACAATTAACACTGCCGCCAAACCACTCATACGCATCGTCTTTTGCATAAGTTACCTGGATATGATCTATGGTAGTACCACTTCCTACAGCAGCCATTGTTAAACTGTTGATCTCTTTATCGGGTTGAAAAGCATAACCTGCATATTCAATACGTACATATTGCAGCACACCTGAATTATCTGTAGGTACCGGTGTAGGAGCTACAACATCACCAGAGCCTGCGAGTCCATCACCATTTGCATTATCAATACCACCTTCAACCTGGTAAAGGCCTGCAGTACCATTGAAGCTTAGGTTATATCCTGCCTTTCCGCAGATAACTAAACCTCCCCAATCACCCGATTGCGGGTTAGGCGATAATGAAGTGAAAACTATGGGATCAGTTGGCGTACCCGGGGCAATTATCTTTGATCCACGGGTAATAACCAATGCCGCCACATCTGAACCACTGAAAGAACCTTTGATAACTGTACCGGCCTCAATGGTAATGGTATGATTACCTACCACGTACACGATTCCCTTAAGAATATAACTGTTTGCTTTACGCAAAACGGTATCAGCATTGATACGGCCCTGCAGCGTAATGGTCTGCCCGGTAGTAGACCCTCCACCACCGCCATTCACAACAACAACCTGTATCTCACCGTCGGTTTCAATTTTTCTACAGCCGGTAACTGTTATTGCCATTAAGGCTGCTGCGTACAAAATGTAATTTTTCATTTCCTTATTTTTAGTTTTAGAATTTATTGTGTTTATAATGAGTAATTAAATGTTAAGCTGAATGTTGTTCCATACTTCCTGGTAAAACGATATGCATCTTTATTTTTCTGGAAACTTGTTTTGCCACCTGCATTCTGGTAGAAGTATTGTGTCTGGTTAAGCATGTCTGCAATGTTTAACCTTACTTCTCCTTTTTTCTTTAATATTTTTTTTGCAAGCTGCAGGTCAAAAACAGGCCTTGGTGCTTCATAAATATCCGGTGCACCACCCACGATATCTCCTACCAGGTAGATCCTTTCACCAATTTGGTTAAATAATAATGTTGCATTAAAGCCATATTTCTCCAAGTCGTACAACAATCCCAAATTCAATATGTAAGGCGACTGGCCCTGTAATGACCTGTCAACCTTTAGTACATTATCTTTAACACGGCTGCGTATGAAAGCGGCATTTGCCTGGAAAGTAAAATTCTTTAAAGCGCTTACTACATCCAGTTTTTTACGCATCTCAACTTCTATTCCATAAGAATAAGCTTCTTTGGCGTTGGCGTAATTCAATGTACTTGCACCTCCGCCTAAGCCATTAAATATCTGTTCAATGGGGTTGGTAAAATTTTTATAGAAGATACCCGCATTAATAACTTCACCAGCTCTTGGGTATATTTCATACCGAAGGTCAAAATTTGAGATCTTTGTTCTTTTTAACTGCGGATTACCCTGTACGGATGCGTTCAATTCAAAATCATAAAGATTTAAAGATGACAGTTCACGAAGCTCAGGACGGATAACTGTTTGTGAACCTGATAAACGCAGGTTGGTTTTATTATTGAGTTTGTATGTTGCATTTAAACCGGGAAGAAAATCGGTTACTGAAGAATAGGTATGTCTTGGATCCCATTTTTTTACACTTCCTACCAGCTGATCGTAATTCTCAACCCTTAAACCCCAAACGATCCTTAACTTATCGGTGAACTGGTTTTCTAATTGTAAATAACCCGCATTTAAAATGGTATTGGCCATGTAGCGGAAAGTATTTCCTTTAATAGCATCAAAAGCAAATTTTGTATCAGTGCCGTTGCCAAAATTGTCCGGAACAAAAACCTGGTCTGCAGGTAAGGCCCTTAGGGTGGGGTTATCTTTGGGTAGATAATTTGCAAAAAGCTTTGCATCATACATGCGGTCCTTTATTTGCAACATATAACCGCCTTTTAATATCTGCGACTGGTTAAGCCATTTGAAATTATATACAAGGTCTCCACCTGCGGTATAGATATAATCACTTAAGGTTTGATAGATACGGCTTCCGCTCTGCTGGGACAGTGTATTTGATAAAAGCAGTGTATATGGATCCTGGGTGTTACTGGTTTTTGAATATAGTATACGGCGTTGGTCAGGTACATAGCCATCAAGAATATTGAATGCGCCATACCATTTAAATTTCAAGGGTTTAAATATGCTGTGTTCCCCGGTGGTTTGAACCGTGAAAAATGTATTCTCTTTGAATGTGAATTCACTTCCTTTCAGTTGCTCTGCTCTAGAAAAATCTTCACCATTACGTTTTGTTACAGAATTTGGAGCATTCACATTTACAATGGCTTTTACAGAAACTTTATGACGGGGGTTTAGCTGCAGGCTCACACTGCCTAAAGCGCCAAGGGAAACATCCTGCTGGTATTTACTATCATTGTATTCAGAAATTACACTCACTACGTTAGTGATATCATCAATCGCATTTGCTTTGTTAAGCAGCTTTAGGTACCTGTTACTTCTGCTATAGGTAATTCCGAAAATGCCTCCCAGGTTTTTCCCAAATACTTTGGTTGAAAAACCCCCATTTGCCTGGAAAGAAAGATTCAATGGGGCTGAGATCTCATTGGAGCTCCAGCTGTTACGCATCTGTTTGCCGATTGCAGTTTTTTCTGCCGGGGTTAAAATGTCGAACTCAGCTTTCCTGGTATAATCTGCTGGCAGGTTACGGGTTCCATCATCAATGCCCAACCAATCTGTTTTACCACCTTGTCCGTCTTTGTGAAATTTTTTGCCAATGGTTTGAGAATTAAATCCTGTTCCCCACTGGATGGTAAAGAAATTCTTTGTTGGTATATCTTTAGTATTCACCTGTATCAACCCACCCGCCCACTCTCCCGGATACTCCGGCACAAATGCTTTATTGATGATAATATTATCAATCATGGCCGCCGGTATCAGGTCAAAGGAAAATGTTTTCCTGTCTGGCTCCGTACTGGTCAATAATATACCATTGATCATTGCCTGGTTATACCTGTCTGCCAGGCCACGGATAACAATAAATTTGCCTTCCTGTATACTGGCGCCCGGTGTACGTTTTAAAACTTCGCCTGTGTTTTTATCCGGGCTTCTTCTTATGGCTTCCGCAGAAATAACTGAAGCAACCGTATTTGTATTTTTTTGAAAATTTATTAATGCATTTACACTTTCTTTTTTTGCTGTGCTGGATCGAATAATAACTTCTTCGCCTGTTTTTGTTTTTAAATTAAGTGTTACATCAATATGTGCAATTCCATCACTTCCCGTTTCAACATCAGTTATCTCTTTACCTTCGTAATTGGCAGAAGAGATCACCAAAGTATATTTTTTTCCTGTTTCTATATTCAATACATAGCCACCATTTAAATCGGTAGCAACTCCCTTCCCTGTTTCCTTAATGATTATGGAAACACCGGCTAGTGAGTTACCCGTTTTATCATCGGTTACTTTTCCTGCAACTTTTCCTGATTGTGCAAATGAACCTATGGTTAGAAAGAAAGATGCAATAAGTAGAACTGATTTCATGCCGTAATTATTTATGCAAAAGGACAACTTGCATGTTATGGCAACATGAATGTAAGGTTAGGGAATTGTTATGGATATGGTGCTAGGTGTTTCGCTTGCTTCAAAAGCTCATCTGGTAAAAAAAAGAGTATGTAATATAAGAGAGTACCATCTCTGTAAAATTAGATATAAGTTGAAGAATTGATAACATTTAGTTTACGTTTAGATAACATTACAAGTTAATCTTTGTAGTAAAGAAAAATAACCTCTATGAGGAATGTTTATCTTTTAATTGCAAGCCCCGTTAATTCTTTAATGGGGCTATATTATTGCTTAACAATTTGATAATACGGAATTTGCTTAAAATTCGTGTTAGAGTCACATTTTTGCATTGCAATTAAAAGATAACATATGAAACTATGGATAATAGTTGCTTTTGTATTAGTGCATACAACCACTGAGGCGCAAAATGACAGTGTTGACACTAAACCACAAACCAAAAAAAAAGAAGCTAAACATTGGTACGAGACTTTTTCAATAAGAGGCTATGTACAGGTACGTTACAATCGTTTACTTGAGACAAATCCAAAATTAAAGTGTGAGCAATGTGATCGCTCTATTGGCGAGGGCGGCGGTTTTATTATTAGAAGAGGCCGTATCATTTTAAGTGGAAATATTACTAACAATATATATTTTTATATTCAGCCAGACTTCGGAAGCTCTACCGGTACAACACAAAATATCTTTCAATTGCGGGATGCCTATTTTGATATAGGCTTTGATAAAAAAAATGAATTTAGATTACGCATAGGCCAAAGTAAAGTGCCTTTTGGTTTTGAAAATTTGCAGAGTAGCCAAAATCGTTTGCCTTTAGACAGAAATGACGCCCTGAATAGTCCGTTATCTAATGAAAGGGATTTAGGAGCTTTCTTTTACTGGGCCCCAAAATCAAGAAGGGATATGTTTGCAGCGTTTGTAAGAGATAATTTTAAAGGTTCAGGTGATTATGGAGTATTTGCATTTGGATTGTATAATGGGCAAACAGCAAACCGGGCAGAACAAAACAATGGATTACATGCAGTAGCCCGGATAAGCTACCCTTTTGCACTTAAAAACCAGATAATTGAGCCCGGTATCCAGGCTTATACCGGTAAGTATATCCTACCCAATGATTTAAGAACTGCAGGCGTAAAAGCTGCCAATAATTTTGAATTTGAAGATAAAAGAATTGCTACATCAATTATTTTGTATCCAAAGCCATTCGGCATTCAATTTGAGTATAACTGGGGTAAGGGGCCTCAATATAATCCTGCAAGGGATTCTATTGAAACAAAAAATTTAAAGGGCGGGTATATTACCATTACCTATAAAAAGACTTTGAAGAATGGCATGGTATTTTTCCCTTTTACAAGGCTTCAAAAATACGAAGGCGGAAAAAAACACGAATTAGATGCCAGAAGTTATAATGTAAAAGAAATAGAAACAGGTATCGAATGGCAAATGAATAAATATTTTGAATTCACAACTTCCTATGTATTGTCCGAAAGAAGATTCGAAGATTCAAAGGCAAAAAATAATTTACAAAAAGGGAATTTTTTAAGGTTACAGGCACAACTCAATTTTTAAGATTAAGTTTAGGTTATCATTTAATATAAATAAATACAACAAAAACCTCTTTATACATTTGTAAAAAAATAAACTATGGCAGGAATAAACACAATACTTAAGATCTTTTTACCTAAAGACAAAGTGTTTTATCAATTATTTGAAAGTGTATCAGAAGTTTTAGTAAAAATGGGTGATAAACTTAAAGAAGTGGTGAATGAACCTGATTTTGACAAACGTGGACAGATCATTCAGGAAATTGAGGATCTGGAGCATGTTAATGACGATTTGACACATACCATCTTTACCGAGTTGGGTAAAAATTTTATTACCCCTTTTGATAGAGAAGATATCCACTACCTGGCCAGTTCCCTGGATGATATTGCGGACTATATATATGCCTCTGCTAAAAAAATAAATTTTTACAGGGTTAACCCAAATGATATAGGCTTTACTAAAATGGCCGAGCTGATCTCACAAGGATGCAGGCAGGTAGAAATTGCAGTAAAGGAATTACGCAATATGAAAAACATGCGTTTGATAACTGATGCATTGGTGGGTATAAATAGCATAGAGAACCAGGCCGATGATATCTTTGATATGAGTATTGAAAGACTTTTTGCTACAGAGCCAGATGCAAAAGAAGTAATTAAAAAAAGAGAGATTTACCAGGTGATGGAAATTGTAACTGATAAATGTGAAGATGCGGCAAACGTGATAGAATCAATTATAGTTAAATATGCTTAAAGCAATTAATTAATTAACTTTTATCTCAACAGCACATTCTTATGATTACTTTCCTTATAGTTATTATTGCTCTTACTTTAGTATTTGATTATATCAATGGTTTTCATGATGCTGCCAACTCCATTGCCACTGTTGTTTCTACCAAAGTACTTACACCTTTTCAAGCCGTAGTATGGGCGGCTTTTTTCAATTTTATAGCCCTATATATTTTCACAGATTTTAATGTAGCTACTACAATCTCCAAAACTGTACATAAAGAGTTTATTACTTTACCGGTAATTTTTTCAGGATTAATTGCCGCTATTTTCTGGAATTTACTTACCTGGTGGTTTGGGATTCCTTCTTCTTCCTCTCATACCTTAATAGGGGGTTTTGCGGGTGCTGCTATAGCCCATGCTGGCTTTAGCTCTGTTAATATAGACGTGGTTATCAAAACCGTAAGCTTTATTTTTCTTGCCCCGCTTGTAGGAATGATATTGGCATTTATCCTGTCGCTATGGTTTTTGCATTCATTCGGAAAAGGCATCATGCCAAAACTCATAGCAATTGCAATACTGATCGGAGTTGGTATATTTCTTTATTATAACATTGTAACTGATCCTTCGAAGCTTAAATCAAATTACCAATCGCATATTGCAAATGTTTTATTATATGCAAAAAACTTTAAGTGGATATTACTTGCCACGATTATCGTGGTAATGGCCTTGTTTACTCTTTATTTAAATCGTTTGAACACTTTTAGAGCCAATAAATGGTTTAAACGGTTACAATTGGTTTCTTCTGCTGCATTCAGTATAGGGCATGGTGGCAATGATGCTCAAAAAGCGATGGGAATCATTGCTGCGGCTATGATTGCTGCAGGTTACATTACAGATGTAAAAAGCATGCCTTATTGGGTTCCCTTTGCCTGTCATCTGGCCATTGCCTTAGGTACATTAACCGGAGGTTGGAGAATTGTAAAAACCATGGGTACCAAAATTACAAAAGTAACTCCTTTTGAAGGTGTAGCAGCAGAAACTGCCGGTGCCATTACCTTATTTGTAACTGAGGCGTTAAAAATTCCGGTAAGTACAACACACACTATTACCGGTTCTATTATTGGTGTTGGTGCTACAAAACGATTATCTGCTGTTCGCTGGGGAGTAACAGTACACTTGCTCTGGGCCTGGATTTTAACTATACCGGTAAGCGGTTTACTTGCGGCAGGCACCTATTATATCGTTCGACTCTTTCTTTAAGGTATCAAATAAAATATATCCTTTAGAAATCACTCACCGATATGAGTGATTTTTTGTTTTCTTTGCATATGAACAAAATCCTTGTTACAGGCGGCTGTGGTTATATTGGAGCACATACAATCGTTGACCTGATCGAAAATGGTTTTGATGTTATCTCTGCAGATAATAACTCCCGCAGCAATGAAAATATCTTAGATGCTGTAGAAAAGATCACCGGCAAGATCGTTAAGAATTATAAGGTGGACCTCTGTATTTATGATGATACGGTGGCTATCTTCCAGGAAAACCCCGATATCACCGGCATCATTCATTTTGCAGCATATAAGTCCGTTGGCGAATCGGTAAAAAAGCCCCTGCTATATTTTGAGAACAACCTGAATTCACTCATCAGTATTTTAAAATGTGCCGATGAGTTTGCAATTTCAAACTTTGTTTTCTCTTCTTCCTGCACCGTGTATGGCAATCCTGATAAAATTCCTGTAACAGAGGACACGCCTATGAAGGCTGCTGAATCGGCTTATGGCGCTACTAAGCAAATGGGGGAACAGATCGTAACTGATGCAGTGAATTCCAATAATAATAATGCAATCTTACTTCGTTACTTTAACCCGGTTGGGGCTCACCCTTCTGCCTTAATGGGCGAACTGCCTTTAGGAAAACCTGAGAACCTTGTTCCTGCAATTACACAAACCGCTATTGGGAAATTACCCATGATGAAGGTTTGGGGAAATGATTATGACACCCGTGATGGAAGCTGCGTAAGAGATTATATTCATGTTTGCGATATAGCCCATGCACATACGCTTGCACTTAATTACCTGCTGGAACATAAAAATGAAAGCAACTGCGATATTTTTAACCTGGGTACCGGTAATGGGCTTACGGTATTGGAGATTATTAACGAGTTTGAAAAAACAAGCGGGGTAAAACTCAATTACGAGATCGGGACACGCCGGCCGGGAGATGTAATTGCCATTTATGCCAACAATGATAAAGCAAAAAAGCTTTTAGGCTGGGATCCTCAATATACTTTGGAACAAATGATGGCTACTTCCTGGAAATGGGAACTTAAATTAAAGGAGGATGAGAAAATATTTAATACTTCCAATACCGGTTTAAATTAAGCCACCAATAAAACCTACTGTATATTTCCCACAACTTTGTGAGCAACTTTTTTATTCTCTTTTGCCACCCTGCAAATCTTTCTTTTACTTTGCGCCAACTTATCCGCAGGATTCTGCGAACAGATAACAGTTTTAAAAACATGCTCATTTTATGTTAAAAGAAATTCAGGTTACCGGCAACAAAGACACCCGTAGCGGTTTTGGCGATGGTATTTTAGAAGCAGCCCGTAAGAATCCTAATATCGTTGCACTAACTGCAGACCTTGCAGGCTCATTAAAACTCAATGGTTTTATAAAAGAATTTCCTGAAAGGTTTATCCAGGTGGGTATTGCCGAAGCCAATATGATGGGTATTGCTGCCGGACTTACCATCGGCGGTAAAATCCCTTTCACCACCACATTCGCTAATTTTTCAACCGGCAGGGTTTACGACCAGATACGCCAGAGTATTGCCTACAGCGGCAAGAATGTAAAGATTTGTGCTTCGCATGCAGGGCTTACTTTGGGCGAGGACGGCGCTACGCACCAGATATTAGAAGATATTGGATTGATGAAAATGCTTCCCGGCATGACCGTGATTGTACCGGCAGATTATAACCAGACCAAGGCAGCCACCATGGCCATTGCTGATTACCAGGGACCGGTTTACCTGCGCTTTGGCCGCCCGGTATGGCCCATTTTTACAAATGAAGCGGACTTTGTAATTGGTAAAGCGCAAAAGCTTTCCGAAGGAACCGATATATCCATTTTTGCCTGTGGCCACCTGGTTTGGAAAGCAGTAGAAGCAGGGAAGATATTGGAAGAAAAAGGCATAAGTGTGGAAGTAATAAATATTCATACCATTAAGCCGCTGGATGTAGACAGCATTATTGCCTCTATTAAAAAAACAAAATGTGCGGTAACTGCCGAAGAACATAATATTATTGGGGGACTGGGAGATAGCATTGCACAAACAGCAGCAAAGAACTTTCCTATACCCATTGAGTATGTTGGCACCAACGACACTTTTGGCGAAAGCGGAAAACCAACCGATCTTTTAAAAAAGTATGGACTTGACACCGATAATATAGTAGCGGCAGCGCAAAAAGTAATGGCCCGCAAATAGTGATATTAAACTTTTAAATAAAATGCCAATCTTACGATTGGTTTTTTAATGCCATCTTTCCCGATAGCGATCGGGATTAGATGGAATTATGCTGACCTGTGCCGAATCTTTCGGTATAGAATAGAGTTTGGAATATTTGTTATTTTGCATCGGCGTTATTTTTATGCTCAACCACTTATGACTGAAAACATAGACGATAAAGAGCTGCTCATGCAGTTCAGGAACCCTGCAACCAAAGAGCGCAGTTTCACCCTCATTTTAAAAAAATACCAGGAAAAATTGTACTGGCATATCCGCCGTATGGTAGTATCACATGATGATGCCAATGACGTATTGCAAAATATGTTCATCAAAGTTTGGAAGGCCCTGGAAAATTTTAGGGAAGACAGCCAGCTATATACGTGGCTTTATCGCATTGCCACAAACGAGTGTTTAACCTTCCTGGAGCAGCAAAAGAAAAGGGCCTCTGTTTCCTTTAGTGATGTAGAAACGGGCTTAAGCAATATGCTGCAGGCAGATAAGCATTTTGATGCCAATAAGATAGAATGGAAATTACAAGCCGCTATCCAGCGATTACCTGAAAAACAGCGGGTTGTTTTTAACCTTCGGTATTATGATGAAATGCCATACGAAAAAATGAGTAAGGTATTGGAAACCAGTGAAGGCGCTTTAAAAGCAAGTTATCACCACGCCGTAAAAAAAATCGAGGATTTTATCCTCAACAGTTAAACTTAAGGACTTAAAAGCAGTCTGAATAATGCAGATGGAAAATACAACCGATATATTGAATGAGTTAAGGGAATTGAGCCCTGTATTGGCAGCACTTGAAAAAGTAAATGTATTTACTGTTCCGGCCGGGTATTTTGAGCAGTTGAGTAGTGATATTATTATGAGGGTTGCAGATGAAAACGAATTAAAAGAAATGAGCCCTTCATTATTTGCCATGGAAAAGGTAAATGTATTTACTGTTCCTAAAGGATATTTTGATAACCTGCATCATGATATTATGGCCGGTATTGAAAATGAGAATGGCTTAAATAAGAACGCATTTACAAATTCTCCTGCAACAGTGCCTGTCGGATATTTTGAATCACTGCCAGGTACAATTTTAAATAAGATAAAAGCCCTGGAAACTGAAGATGCAGTAACTGAAATAAGGACATTATCATCTATGTTGTACAGCATTCAGAATGAAAATGTTTTTGAAGTACCTCATGGATATTTTGAAAACTTAAATGATGCTATTCTGGATAAAGTAAAACCCGCAGTGAAGGTTGTGAAGATGGGAAATCGCAACAGAACTTTCCTCAAATATGCTGTAGCTGCAGTTTTTACGGGGGTAATGGCATTGGGAGTTTTTAAATTCTCAGATACTACTAAAGGATCAGCCTTACCTGAATATGTTACTGCGGGGTTACAGGTAGATAATGTTGACCAGGAGCTGGCAAGCATTTCTGATGCCGAAATCATAAAATTTTTAGAAGAATCAGGCACCGATGTTAAGGCAGCTATTGTGGCCAACAGTACCGATGACAATGAACTACCCTCGCAGGAAGATTACCTGCTGGATGAAAAGGCGCTGGATAAATACCTGAACAGTTTAAATGTAGATGAATTAAAAAATTAAAAGGTCATGAAAAAAATTGTACTCCTATTATCGGTTTTGTTATGCAGCTTTTCTATGGCTTTTGCACAGGAAGGCGATGATCTTACAAAACAGGAAAAAATAAGGTCTCTTTACGTGGCCTATGTTACTCAGCAACTGGCTTTAACGCCGGAGGAGGCGCAAAAATTCTGGCCCGTACACACCCAGTTTGAAACTGAATTAAAAAGTGTAAAACGTGATCTCTCTGAACTGGATAAACAACAGGCCCGCCTTGATATCAAGAAAAGATACCAAGATAATTTTAATAAAATACTCGGAGTTAATCGTAGCGAACGTTTCTTCAGGATGGATGGAGAATTCAAAAGAAAGCTTTTAGACCGTATGCAAAACAGGGGAAATAATCCGCAGCGGCCTAACCAGCGCCCAAGAGGAAGACCCAATCAATAATTCAATGTTTACCCTAATAATACCCTCAGCTATCAGATCCCTTTAAAGACATCTTTAAAGGGATCTTTTTTACAAAATTCACTTCCTGCATTTTTTTTCAATTTACTTCCCGTTTTTTTGCCATTCCGCCCCTCTTCCCCTACCTTTGCAGCCTGAAAAAAACAGGCTTTTTTACAAAAAATATCAATTAATAATTATGGTAGAAATTAAACCAGATGAGATCTCCGCAATCCTCCGCCAGCAGCTAAGCAATTTCAACGCAGGTGCAAGTCTGGAAGAAGTAGGAACAGTTTTACAGGTGGGTGATGGTATAGCCCGTGTTTACGGATTAAACAATGTTCGTTCCGGTGAACTGGTAGAATTTGACAATGGTGTAAAAGCAATTGCCCTTAACCTGGAAGAAGATAATGTGGGTGTGGTATTGATGGGCGACAGCAGCGAAATCAAAGAAGGTGACAAAGTTAAGCGTACCGGCCAAATCGCCTCTATTAAAGTAGGTGAAGGTATGAGCGGACGTGTTATCAATACATTGGGCGAGCCCATTGATGGTAAGGGCCCTATCAAAGGCGAACTGTATGAAATGCCCCTGGAGCGTAAAGCCCCGGGCGTTATCTTCCGCGAGCCGGTAAAAGAACCATTACAAACCGGTATCAAAGCTATCGATGCGATGATCCCCATTGGCCGTGGACAGCGTGAGTTGATCATTGGTGACCGCCAGACGGGTAAATCTGCCATCGCTATTGACACCATCATCAATCAAAAAGAATTTTACGCAGCAGGCAAGCCTGTTTATTGCATATATGTGGCTATCGGACAGAAGGCATCTACCATTGCAGGTGTTATGAAGACCCTGGAAGAGTATGGCGCTATGGCTTATAC
>JBKJMZ010000009.1:0-65850 GCA_046596255.1 Ferruginibacter sp.
CAGTAGCACCTGCTTTCTTTGCATCGCCGTGGCCATCATCTCCATGAGCAAAGGCTAATACCGGTAACCACAATAAAATAATTAATAATCGTTTCATAATTGTCCCATTAAATATTGATAATTGATAACACTCTGGTTATAGTTTTTTATGGCTTCTAAATATTTCTGGAAAATGATATAAGCATCATTACTGTTTCTTAACAGATTGATGAAATCAATTTCTCCACTTACAAAAAAGCGTTGCGAAGTAGTAATTACTTCCCGGGCTTTAGGCAAACCTGTTTGTTGATAGTATTGCACCGATTGCCAGTTGCTTTGCATTTCCCCGCCTGCGTTGATGGCCTGTAAGGATAATTCCTGTTGCAACCCTTCTTGTTTGCTTTGCAAAACCAGTTGCGCTGTTTTAGCAGCATTCAGTTGGCTTTTGTATTGGCCGTACCATAAAGGAATGGTAACGCCAAAACGGAAACGATTATACCATTTTGTATTTCTTTCGCCCTGGTTAAAATAGCCAAAGGCTAAGCCAGGTAAAGCCTTACTTTTTTGCAGGGCAATATTTTGTTTGGCGTTCAATTGTTGCTGTTGCAATAGCTGCACAGAAGGATTGTAAAATAAAACGGTTGAATCCGGCACCAGCCCTGTTTGCCGGTTGCTGACAGAAATGGTTAATGGCTGCACTATAAAATCATCCTTCAATCCGGTGTGCCATTGCAATTGTGCCTTTGCAGATTTTGCCCTGGTGATTGCCTGTAAATATTGATTGTGAATTTCGCCGTATTGCGTTTCGGCATAAGTTTGTTGCAGGTAATCTATCTGCCCGGCATTAAACTGCCGGATGGCAGAAAGCTTTATTTTTTCGTACAAAGTATCCTGTATAAATAATTGTTTTACCAGCGAATCACCAAACTGAACTTCCAGGTATAACAGTTTAACCCTGTACTTTAACTCTGCTTCTGTTATTTGCTTTTCTTTTTGTGCAATAGCAATTTGCCCTTTTTGTAAACGGTACTGGTTTTTGTAAACAGCAGGAAACTCAATCGACTGTGTAATACTTCCTGTATAAAAGTTACCGGTGGGGCTTTCCAGGAAAAACTCGGGATTAGGTATGTTGATTGCCGATTTCAGCAATTGCTGTTGCTGCCTTACCTGTAAAGAAGCGGCATTAATATTTCTGCTATTTGCCAATGCCTTGTTGATTGCTTCTGTTTCTGTAAGTACAGATTGAGCATTGACAGTTAAGGTTGCCAGGAGTATTAAGCCGGTAAATATATTTCGATACATAAAAAAATGATTACTGTAAAACTGGATATTCACTTTGCCATGGGCAAAATAATTTATTGCCTTAGCAGGAACTGCTTAGGTTAGTTTACAATAATCAAATCTGGAAACGCTGTATGGCTATGCAGATGTCGGGAGGCGGGGGATGAAAATGCGGGGCTGTATATTTTTGTGCCGGTAATTGTACTGTTTCAAAAATATTGATCCCAAAATAAACAGTGACGATTGCAACAAACACGGGAATATCTATACCAACTTTTGCAGCCAGACTTTTATCTAATTGATTAAACTGCAATACATCGCCGGTGCAGCAATCATCTTTTTTGGAAGCATCTTTTTTATCGTGATGGTTTGTAATAGGCTCATCATGGTGGGATTTCTTAGGCTCATTTTCATGATGGTGCTTTTTACCATCGGCATGAACATGAACTAATACTTCGGTAGCTTCTTCTGTATGATGAGATTTATTATAGCCCATATCTAAACCCATAGCGCAGGCAAAACCCATCAATGTGTTCAGGGAGAACACAGTGAGCAGAAAGGCCGATTTAATTTTTATGGATGCTGCTATATTCATTATAGTATTGTAAAAGTAAAGCTATTTTTATAAAAAGCCCAAATCATACATTATAAAGGTAGTTATGTGGGTTAATAAAATGTTACACAATTATGAAACAGGTATATAGAATTATGACGTTATAGCATAGCCAAAAGCATTATCCCACTCATGGCAATCATCAACCCATCTTCAATAATAGTAACAGTGCTCATGGGTAAATTAAACACATCGCCCAGGCAGGCACACTTTATTTTACGCTTATTCAGCACACTTTGTAATACGCCAATGATGCTTATTGTCATTACCACAAAGGCAACTGTATTTGTAACCAACGGATTAAAGCCAGTAAGGAAAGCAAGGCCCAAAGCCAGTTCTGTAAAGGCATATACATAGCCCCAAACCTTCCATCGCCTTGCCACAACATCATACATGGCGTAGCTTTCGGCAAACCCTTTAAGGTTTAAGAGTTTGAAAAAAGAGAACACTAAAAAGAACCCTGCCATAAAGTGGCTCATCCATTCCATCCAGTTGAAACTATTATTGCTTAATTGAATAAGCATGGTAACCGCAAGTATATATGCAAAAATGAGCAGAATTGGTTTGTAAGCAGCCAGCCAGCTTTTTGTTTGTTCGGCTGTTTCGCTGTGCTGTGTTGCAGAAATCTGGTATTTGCTGATTTCGCCACCTAAAGCTTTTTGAAAATCGGACAACGCAATGTGCTTATCCATTTCAATAATGGCAGTGTTATCTGTTTTTGATACGCTTGCAGAAAGTACATGAGGCAGTGACAGCAAATTACTTTTCACCTTTGCTTCGCAACTTCCGCAGGTCATTCCTGTAACTGTGTATGTATGTGTCATTATTTTATTTTTAATAACACAAAGTTAGTTTGAGCCTGTGTAAGGAAAGTTACAGAATAATGGGAAAGAGTTGTGTTTAATTGTTATACCTGGTCAAGCGACTTACGGCTGCCGCCAATTTTTTTGAAGTATGATGGTGTAAAACCTGTTACTTTTTTGAACTGGGCAGAAAGGTGGGCAACACTGCTATAGCCTAATTTCAATGCTATTTCACTAAGATTATTTTCGGCATAAATAAGCCATTCTTTTACCTTCTCTATCTTTTGTAAAATAAAAAACTGCTCAATAGTAATGCCTTCTACTTCTGAAAATAAGCGTGAGATGCTGCTGTAATCTTTATGTATTGATCGGGTAAGAAAACGGGTGATACTAAAATGTTCTTCCAATTCACCGGCTTGTACTTTTTGTATAAGCAGGTATTTTATCTTTTCAATCTGTTTTTCTTTCTGGTCGTCTAACAATTCAAAGCCCAATACTTTAAGGTTTTTATTTAAAACAAGTTTTTGTTTTTCTGTCAGTATTTTTTTTATTTCGGCCTCACCCATTGCCACGTGAAGGGGTTGCAGCTTCATGTTTTCAAGTTCCTGCTTAACCACCATTTTACAGCGGTTACAAACCATATTTTTTATGTAAAGTTTCATATTGCATGTTCAAGATATAATAATTGCAAATAGAAACAGGAGCTTTTATTTCTATTTAAAAATGCCCTTTACCAGCATTAAGTTGGTAACTGCAGCGTATTACCTGTTTTGGCTTTCCCCCCATCAAACTCAGGAATAGGCTGGTTCAAATCTATCCAGTTATCATGATATGCTTCATCATACTCCCATTTCCACCTACGGTGTGTCCACAAATAATTGTCGGGCTCTTCTCTTATTATTTTTTCAAGAAAATCGCGGAATGCCACAGTAATTTCTCCTTGAGATGTAGCTGAAGCATCTTCGCAGCACAGTGTACATTCTAAAATATAGTGCCCTCTTTTAGGAATCCGGGACCGTACAAAAACAACTGCTGTATCGTTCTTAATAGCTCCCACTTCTGGTCCTGTTATAAATGGGGCTGGTTTGTTGAAATAGTTCAGCCAATAGGCCGAGCCAGCACTGCCAGGGTTTTGATCGGCTGCCAAAAAAATTACAAACCGCTCACTGAATATCTGTTCTCTTTTTGCTCTGAATTCTGTTGCCTTAATAAATATGGTGCCGTACTTCTGCCTTATTTTTAAAAACAGCCTTTCTACTGCCGTATTTTTAATAGGCATATAAATCGCATAGGTAGGTATAGATTTGATTATTTTCGACATATACAGACTTCCAAACTCCCAGTTAAACTGGTGCCCGGCATGCAATTGAACATTTTTGCCTTTTTTTACCAGCTCTTCAATCAAAGAAAAATCGCCTTTACATCTTTGATTAAAAGTTTTGTCACTCATCGAAATCAATTTGATGATCTCCATAAATGTATCTGTAAGGTTATGGTAAACCTTTTTTGAAATTTCCCTGATCTCTGTTTCCGATTTTTCAGGAAAAGCAATCATAAGATTGGCTTTTACAACCCTGCGCCTGTAACCAAAAACATAGAAAAGGAAGAAGTAAATTGTATCACTAAAAAAGTATAAAACTCCAAAAGGTAATAAAGAAAAGAGGTAAAAAAAACCGTAAACAACAAAATACATGAGATTATATTTTACAAGATTTAAATTCTCAAACCTGTGAGAACTTTTTAATAGTTAGCTGAAAACGGATCAATAGCATTCCAGTTTTTTTGAAATTACAAGTTGTTACAAATAAATTATAAAACTATGTTTTGAATCATTTCAAGTTTCTCCGGATAATCAGTATTAAAATGCAGGCCCCTGCTTTCGTGCCGGAACTCAGCAGATTTTACAATAAGATAAGCCACGGTAATCATGTTGCGCAATTCGCAAAGCTGTGGCGACACAATTGTTTTTTCGTACAATGCTTCTGTTTCCTCGTATAATAAATCAAGCCTTTTCATAGCACGATGCAGCCTTTCGTTATTTCGAACAATACCCACATAATCACTCATCAATAATTTTAATTCCTTTACACTTTGCGTGATAAGGATCATTTCTTTTGGTGCGTTGGTTCCGTCGGTTTTCCAGTCGGGGATCAAATCCATACCCCCTCCGCCTCCGCCAGCTGGCGGAGAAACTACTGGGAGATCGATGTTATTGACCGAATCTTTATACGCTCTATGTGCAAAAACCATCGCTTCCAGTAAAGAGTTACTGGCCAGGCGATTGGCGCCGTGCAGGCCAGTACTTGCACACTCTCCCGCAGCATACAAATTTTTTATGGATGTTCTTCCATGCTCATCCGTTTTAATACCGCCACAACTATAGTGTGCGGCCGGCGTTACAGGAATCATGTTTTTTGTAATGTCGATTCCTATGCTTAAACATTTTTCATAAATATTAGGAAAGTGTTCGGTAAATTTTTCTTTGCTGAAATGCCTGCAATCCAAAAACACATTTTCGGTTCCCGCAATCTTCATTTCATTATCAATAGCTCTTGCCACAATATCACGTGGAGCCAGATCTTTCCTTTCATCATAGCGTTCCATAAAAGCTTCGTCGGCTTGGTTGCGTAAAATACCACCATCGCCACGTACAGCTTCTGTTATCAAAAAATTATGTCCTCTTATTCCTGGTTCGTACAAAGCCGTTGGGTGAAACTGGATAAACTCCATATTTTCAATACGACCCTTAGCCCTGTAAACCATGGCCACACCATCGCCGGTTGCAATGGCCGGGTTTGTAGTAGAGCGGTAAACCTGTCCGTTGCCTCCGGTTGCCAGCATGGTAATTTTAGAAAGTATTTTTTCTGTCTTGTTGGTCTGCAGGTTTAAAACATACACGCCATAACACTCAACATCAGGAGTGGCTTTTGTTATTAAATATCCAAGATGATGTTGTGTAATAATATCAAGTACAAAACAATGGTGCAGCAGGTTTATATTCGGCTTTTGGCTTATGGCTTCCAGCAGTGCCCTTTCCATTTCTTTTCCCGTTACATCTTTATGATGCAAAATTCTCGATTCGCTGTGGCCGCCCTCTTTACCCAGTTTAAAATCCCCATCTTTTTCTTTATCAAATTTTGCTCCCCATTCAATGATCTCTTCAATTCTTTCAACTCCTTCCTTAACTACTATTTCCACTACGTGCCTGTTGCACAAACCATCGCCGGCAATCAAGGTGTCTTCAATATGTTTATCAAAACTGTCTTTATCAAAATCCATTACTCCGGCAATACCGCCCTGGGCATACTTTGTATTGGTTTCGTCGCTTTGTGTTTTTGTAAGTACAGTAACTGATTTATCGGGGCAGGCTTCAGCCACTTTTAATGCGTAAGTTAGCCCTGCTATTCCCGAACCAATAACTAAAAAATCTGTTTGCATATTCTGTTTTGCTAAAATGAGCTTTTACTTGTTTAAATATTTTTTGGAGCCGGACATTTTTTCTTTAATCATCTTCATTGGCAGTTTATCGTGAGCGAAGCCGAATGACACTCTTGTACTTTATTTCCTTATTTAACTTTAATTATCTGGAGTAAAAAGTAATTGGAATTGGCAACCGGTTAAAAATTTTATCTGCTGTAATAAGTTCATATCCTAAATAAAATGCAGTAGCTGCAATAATTGCATCAGGTAATTTTAATTTATAATCTTTTTTAAAAATAACTGTAGTTGTTTTTATAACAGCATTAATATCTGTAATTACACAGGTGTTTAAAAAATTCTCTAATTTTTCAAAATCCTTACCGCTAAGGCCTGGTATTGATTTTAATTCCAGTTCTGTTACAAATGAAATATGAATGTTTGTATAATTAAAATAAGGCAATAGATTACTATCGCCTTTTAAAAAAAAAGAAATAATGTTAGTATCCAGCACATAACTATTTCCACTCATTTCTGCTTTTTCGTTGGTAAGTTAAAGGGTCTATCTTTAAATTAATTGCTCCGCAAAATGCCTCTCGGTTTACTGTATTAATTTTAACTTCCGTATTTTTTGATTTGAAGAAAGCTTTTTGTTTTCCTTTTTTTTCTAACAGTTTCATTACATAAATTTTTCATGAAGTTACAAAAATATTATTACTGTACTTCCACCCAGGCTTCATTCTCTTTCAACAAATTAATCAATTCATCGACAGCAATATTACTATCAATATTTCTTTTAACTACTTCCTTTCCTTTGTACAATGTAATTTTTCCAACGCCACTGCCAACATAACCAAAATCGGCATCGGCCATTTCACCAGGACCATTTACTATGCAACCCATGATCGCTATCTTAACCCCCTTGAGGTGATTGGTAACTGCACGGATTTTTGCCGTTGTTTCCTGCAGGTCGAACAAGGTTCTGCCACAGCTTGGGCAACTAATATATTCGGTTCGTGAAATGCGGGTACGGGTAGCCTGTAGAATTCCAAAAGCAACAGAATTTAGAAAGCCTGTTTTAGGAAAAACTTTTTTGTTGCCAAAATAATGTCCAAAACAAACTCCATCGCTAAGCCCGTCTAATAACAGCCCTCCACACTCAACAGCATAATGAATCAAACTCTGATCCATTGTTGCGTCGTTACTGTCGCAAATAACGATGGCCGGATTTTTAACATCACTAATCATCAGTTCAACAAACATCCTGCGTATGCTTTGCACGGCATTTTTATTTGTACTGCTTAAACAGATCACTGCTGTTTTATCTTCCCTGAGTTTAGAAAATATGATGTCATTCGGTGCCTGGGGATATTCTGCTGAATAACAATCAAGCATTACAAAATTGAGTAACGCTGATTTTTCAACTGCTTCATCCAAATACTGATCTGCTTCAAAAATAGGAACACACTTGGTTTTATCTGTAGCAGCAAGCCATGGTTCATGATACAGAATCACCTTTAAAGTTCCGGGCAGATCAAAATCCAAAACTGCATTACAAAAAATATAATCTGCTGCGGCATCGCCAATATTCCATTTATCGGTTGCATTGTCGTAGGTATATCCAATTGATTGCAAATCTACAGGTGTTATTTTTTCAAACTTACTGAAATCGGCCACTACAACCGGAACATGCTTTGCGCCAATGTTGCTTACTTCAAAAGTTTCTCTTCTATTATATTCAAATGGTGAGTAGGGAAGTTTTTCAATAACAGGAACATCTTTATTACTTACAATATTTGTATAGCGTTTTACAATATCATTACACACCGGTATTTCCAGTTCAGGATCTTCTGTTAAAGAAACACGGATAGTATCTCCAATTCCATCTTCCAGTAATGTACCAATACCTATTGCAGATTTTATCCTGCCATCTTCACCATCGCCGGCTTCTGTTACTCCGAGGTGTAAGGGATATGCCTCTCCAAATTCTTCCATCATATGATTAACAAGCAGGCGATATGCCTGTACCATCACCTGTGGGTTACTGCTCTTCATACTTAAAATTATCTGGTGATAATCTTCAGCTCTGGCAATCCTTAAAAATTCCATGGCACTTTCTACCATGCCCATAGCGGTATCGCCATAGCGGCTCATGATCCGGTCGCTCAAACTACCATGATTGGTTCCAATGCGCATGGCGGTTCCATACTCTTTACAAATTTTTACTAATGGCGTAAAACGTTCTGTTATTCTTTCAATTTCTTCTGCATATTCTGCATCGGTGTACTCAATCTGTTCAAATTTTTTCTTGTCAACATAATTACCCGGGTTCACCCTTACTTTCTCTACAATTCTTGCAGCAATTTCTGCTGCGTTGGGTGTAAAATGTATATCGGCAACCAAAGGCGTATTGTAGCCTCTCTTTCTTAATTCATCTTTTATATGCTGTAAATTTTCTGCTTCGTTTTTCGAGGGTGCTGTAATACGAACCAGTTCGGCACCGGCCTTTATACAGCGTATTGATTGCTCCACTGTAGCCATGGTGTCCATGGTGTCGGTGGTGGTCATGGTTTGAACACGGATTGGGTGGTTGTTGCCCAGTAAAAGGTTACCAACTTTAACTTCCCTGGTTTTAAGGCGTTTGTAAGATGTTAGTGATTCTGTGTAAAATTGCATGTTGCAAAAATAACAATAAAAGGTTGTGATTGTTTAGCGGGTTTGATTTGATGTGCCGCTTAGCCAATCCCTGGTCAGACGAGGACGTCAGACCAGGGATTGGTAACATGGTCTGACGGCCTCGTCTGACCATGTTACCAATCCTTTTCGGGCTTAGCCGAAGTAGCGGTATTAACTTTTCGTAATTTATCTTGCAGGTTCTTTTCCTGCTGCAGCAATGCTTTTAGTTTTTCCTCTGCATCCTGTTTGGTAAGTTTAGATGGTTGAGGTTTGGGTTGCTCATTTTTTTCTTCGTCTTTAGGCTTATCTTTTTCTTTTTGCTTCTTATCGTCTTTTGGTTTCTTGTCTTCCTTTTTGTCTTTGTTCTCCTGCTTTTGCTGCTCTTTTTGCTGCTGCAATGCTTTTTGAAGGTTTTGCCTGGCATCATCATCATCAGGATTCAGCTTCAGGGCGTTTTTATAAGCTTCAATACATTCAGGCAATTTTTTATTATTCTGCAGAACTACGCCTTTGTTATAATAAGCCCTTGATTTATCGTTTTTGGAAACAGATTTTAAAACTGCTACATCGTAGGACTGTACCGCTTCGTCTGTTTTTTTATTTTTATAGAGCGCATTGCCCAAATTATAATTTGCCGTGGAATTTTCCGGATTTTTTACAATTGCCTGTTGATAATTTGTTATCGCATTATCGTACGCTTTCTTTTCATAAGCTTCATTACCCTTTTTTATTAATACTTTTTCATTTTGCGCATTTGAATTTAAGGGCAATAAGCAACAAGCAACAGGCAACAGGCAAAGAAATACATGTAATGTTGCAACCTTTCTTTTGCTGCTTTTGCCTATTGCCAATTGCAAACTGCCAATTGATTTTCTTTCTGAAATAAATAATTCAACAACCAATAAAATTAAAGTCAATATTAAAAAATACGGGAAAAAATATTTGTAGTTCACCAGCGAATCTTCTGTAACTGTTCGCTGATCCATGCTTCCCAATTGTCCTTCCAGGCTTTTAACCAGCTCATCGGCATTGGTAAAAAGCTGGTAGCTGCCTTTTCCTTTTTCGGCTATTTTCATTAACTCTTCTTCATTCAGTTTTGTTATAACTGTATTGCCGTTAACATCCTGTTTTGGCTGGTTGGTTAGTTCGTCAATAATTGTTGCCCCTTCGGGCGAACCGATGCCAACTGTATTGATTGAAATACCTTCATCTGCCATTTGCGCTGCAACTTTTAAAGCCCCTTCATCATGATCTTCTCCATCACTGATCAATACAACTGCCTTGTATTTTTTTTCTTTACTGTTGAAAGATGCATAACACATTTTGAGTGCATCAGAAATTACCGTGCCTTGTGTAGGTACAATATCGGTAGAGGCAGATGAGAGATACATTTTTGCTGCTCCATGATCGCCGGTTAAAGGCATTTGCAGATAGGCCCGGCCGGCAAACACCACAATACCGATGCGGTCGTTGCTAAGCCTGTCAATTAATTTGCTCACCGCCTGTTTAGCCCTTTCAAGCCTGTTAGGCTTAATATCCTGCGCCAGCATACTTTTGCTTACATCCAGTGCAATCATCACATCAATTCCATTACGGCTTACCTGTTCCATTCCTTTTGGAGAGCGCAGATTTGCCAATGCAAAAACGCCTGATATTATTGCAACCAAAACCAACATAAATTTTAAAGCAAACTTTTGGGGAGCATAGTTTTTAATCATTTCCTTCACCAGGTCAGCATCGCCAATCTTTTTGATGGTTCTTTTCTTCCAGTTCAATACAAAAAAATAAAGAATTAGCAGCAAAGGAATCACCGCTAATGCAATTAAATATTCTATGTGTTGAAAACTCACATTCATATTGGGTGCAAATTAACAAAGCCGGTAAAAAGGGTAATGTTAAAAAACAGACGAGTGTATGATTCAGTCCGCTTGCAGCGTTCCGACTCTAGATTACTTCTTCCCTTCAAAAAAACCATATTGCTTAAGAATAGATTTTGTGATATTCAACCTTACCGTTTTCATATCAATTTCTTTTACAGGAGCTTTTACAAAAGTTACAAAAAAGTAAACATGCCTGTTCTCTTCAATCCAGCCAACAATCCAGCCAAGCGCATTCCCCCGTCCGACCGAGCCATCCGGGCGGGCATCTTCGCCAAAACCCCAGCCGGTTTTATAACTCAATTTATATGCCGTATTGTTTTCCTGCACCATAACATCCCGTACCATCTGTTGAACACTTTTTCTAAATGGAAGTTGATCAAAATATAATTTTTTTACAAAGCCCAGTTGTTCATCGGGCGATATTTTTAATTTGTTGTTTAGCCAGAAGGAATCTACAGGACCGCTTATATTTTTATTACCATATCCAATACTGTCAATCCATCTTTGCATCGTATCTTTTCCAATACGCCTGGCTACCTCTTGATACCAGGCTACGTTGCTTACTTTAAATGCCTCAGTCATATCCATATCCTTATTCCAGTCTTCATTCCATCTTTTTACGCCATCCCATTTAATCACCATTTTTTCATCAGTAATTCTGCCGGTTTGCAAACCTACCAGGCTGTTAAAAATTTTAAAGGTAGAGGCCGGTGAAAAACGCATCGTATCATACTTCATATTGTACACGGTAACCTTACCAGATGCATTATCCAGCATGGTAAAACAGCCATCCACCTTATTTTCATCAAAATATTTTTTCAGGCTTTCATCGTTGCTGGCTTTGTTTGCCGAACAGGCAGAAAGCAACAGGCAATAGGCAATAGGCAAAAGGCAATGGACAATGGGCAATAGGCAGTTGGCAGTTGGCAATGTCCGACGGGCAGTTGGCAATAAAAAAAAACGGAGATTCTTCATGCGTTAAATTAATTTTTTTTATTTAGATGTTGAGCGGTTGCTTCCAGGGCAGCATAGAATTTTTTTCCAAACTTGCGTACCAGTGCTTCTTTTAAAAAAACGTAAACGGGTACTTTTAATTTTTTACCCAATGTGCAGGCTGCATTGCAATGATCTTCCCTTGGCTCGTAATTTACATATACATCATTGCTGCGTTTACTTTCTTTTGTAATTATCGGAAAGAGATGGCAACTGATCGGCTTCTTCCATGTTACTTTTCCGTCAATATAAGCCTGTTCAATACCGCATTTTACAACCCCGTCTTTATCATGTATGCCATATACACAAACCTTACTGTTGATGGTGGGTGTTACCCAGCCATACTCCCGGTCGTACACATAACGGCCCTGGCGCTCCAGTTCTTTTTTGCTGGTATCATTTAAGTAAGGTAATACAGCATCATACACTTCATTTAATTTGTCTAATTCACCATTTTCAAGTGGTGCTCCGGCATCGCCATCAACACAGCAGGCACCTTTGCATTTGCTGAGGTCGCAAACAAATTGTTCGCTTATTACCGCATTGGCCACGAGAATGTTATCTATTGCAATCATAGGGTGCAAAAATAGCGCATGCAGGGCTTTATAAAATGAATTTGTTTAAGAAAGAGCAGGCCTTTATTTATTCGTCCATTTAAAAGTACTGATCAGATGATCCAGATCTTTTTGCAGAAAATCCTGTACCGGCCTTAATGAATCGGCATTGGGCGTTACATCAAAATATAAAGCACCACGAAAGAAATTCTTTGTGGTATCGCTCATAAAAAACTGCCGTGCAGTAGCGGCATTACCGCCAACCCTGAAGAAAACACCGGTGATGCCATTTTGTGTATGAAACAGGCTGTCTTTTATGGAAGAAGCAACAGATTCGTTTTTATTGGTAAGTTTAAAAGCGTCGTTTACCATGTAATCAAAAACATTGGTGCCCAGCGAATCTTTGTACGTGCCGTTAGCCTGCTTTACTTTATAGGTTGATTTGCCGCCAATGGCTTTGTAGCTTAAAAAAATCCGGGCACCCATTTTCGGAAAATCTATATTTATCCAGTAAGGATTTTGAACATCCTGATCAAAATAGGTGCTGTCTTTTACAACTTGTGCATATATAGGGTATTCAAAACTATATGGAAATCCTTCCTGCTGAAAACTTGTATATTTTCTTTCAGGGAAATCTATTTTGTAATAACCTGTTTTTTTTGAGGTGTAGGTTGAATTGCAGGAGGAAAGGAAAAGGCAATAGGCAATAGGCAAAAGGCAATAAGCAATAAGCAATCGGCAACAGGCAATCGGCAAAAAGCAATAGGTAAAAAAAGAATTTCTGATTTTTTTCATGATGCTTTTTAAACCGTATCGGTCTTCTTAATGGTAATCTTTATTTTATCAAGCCTGTTCTTGTTTATCTCCAGCGGAACAAAAGTGTAGTTTCCACTTTCTACTTCTTCATTTACCTGCGGAAATTCTCCGGCAATTTCTAAAACCAGCCCGGCTAAAGAATCGCTTTCTCCACGCACATCATCAAAACCATCGGCCGCTATTCCAATGGCCTTACATACATCGTTTATCATCGTCTTGCCTTCAAAAATATAATTGTAATCATCTATTTTTTTATTGTTGCTTTCTTCGTCATCAAACTCATCTTTTATTTCGCCAATTATTTCTTCCATTACATCTTCAAGCGTTACTATGCCCGATGTGCCACCAAACTCATCAACAACCACTGCAAAGTGCATGTGTTTGTTCCTGAACTCCTGTAGCAGGTCTTCAATCAGTTTTTGTTCGTGTACAAAAAACGGTTGACGTAATAAGCTGTGCCAGTCAAAGTTTTCGGCTTCATTCAAATGAGGCAGCATATCTTTTGTATGCAGCATGCCAACCACTTCATCCAGGTTGTTTTTATAAACCGGCAGGCGTGAATAATGCAGCTCTTCCACCCTTTTCATCGTTTCTGCAAAACTTAAATTAATATCAATACCGCTCACATCAAGCCTGCTGCGCATTACCTGCTTTACGGTGGTATCGCCAAATTTGCGGATGCCTTTTAAAATTGATTTCTCCTCTGATGTAGCTTCATGTTCGGGCAACAGGTCTATCGCATAATCGAGGTGGCTGCGATCCATGGTTGAAGAATTTTCAGAAGAAAATTTCTTTTCAATTTTATCGCTGTAACGCACCATCCACTTACTGAACCGGTAAAACAAACTGCTGAAAATTTCTATGATAAGCGAAGCGGTTGCAGCAAACCATATTTTATGGTGCGTAGCCCAAACCTTAGGCAATACTTCGCCAAATAAAAGCAACAATAGCGTAACAGAAAATACTTTAATTAAGAAGACGGGCCAAAAGGTTAAATGCAATCCTCCAATCCAGCCATCAATTAAAATATTGGAGATTAAAATGATGCCGATGTTTACAAAGCTGTTGCTGATAAGCATAGATGCCAGCAAGGTTTTTGGCTGCTCAAGCAAACTTACAATGCGGCGATATGCCGGTTGCTTTTTTGTTCGCAACATATTTATATCCTTAAACGTAAGTGAAAAAAAGGCAATCTCTGATCCCGCCAGTAAAAAGGATAATATAAAAAGTATAACTACAATAAATATAAGTACAGTGGTTGCAGCAGGTGTTATTGCCAAGAGATGAAAAGCGAAAAGATCGTGAACCGGATGGTAATCCAAAACAATGAGTTTAGGTAAAAAATATTATTCTATTTATTGATTTTTTAAAATAGAACAGGTTTATTAATGCGTAAAAAAACGCTGCAAAACTAATTAAAATGGCAAACGTTCCGAGCCATCTTCTGTAGTTGGTATATCCGGGTCGTTATCAGCCCCATCCAACCCTTCCAATCCATGCGGTTGGCTGCCATCAGCTTTTTTATCCAGCATAATAAGATTATCGCCCACCACTTCGGTTGCAAATTTCTTATTGCCTTCCTTATCCTCCCAACTGCGGGTTTTTAAGCGGCCTTCTATGTAAACAAGGCTTCCCCTGTGTAAATATTTTTGTGCCAGTTCGGCCAGGCCACGCCAAAGAACTACGGTATGCCATTCGGTTTGCGAAATCAATTTGCCGCTTCGGTCTTTATACGTTTCTGTAGTGGCCAGCGAAAATTTTGCCACAGCAATATTGCCTTCCAGAAATTGCATATCCGGATCTTTACCCAAATTACCTATAAGCATCACCCTGTTTACACCTCTCATAAAATTATATTTAAATCTCGTGCTGCTGACTCAGTTTATCTTAAAACTTAAAACCAATACCGTGCCCCGACTACAAATTTAAAGATACATTTTTATCTTTCAAAAGCTATGAGCTCATTTTCGCCCAGATAACCGGTTATGAATTGGGGGAAAGCAAGTTTATTAAGCTCCTTATACGTTACTGCTTTATAATCTTTTAAATGTGGCTCCTGCTTTAGTTTTACCTGAACAAAACAACCCTGCAGGGTTTGATGCGTAAGCTGTTGTTTGTACATTTTTGAAACATGCAATATAACTGCCTTGTTTTTACCCGCAATATCTTTAAAAAAATGGGTTGCCTTTATTTCCTCCATGGTCATCAACCTATCTGCCTCAAACAATAAAAATTCATGTAAGTTTTCCCAAATTTCTTTTGGCCCTCTTTTTCTAACATAAATTTTTCCATTGTACTCCACAATAAAATAATAAAACCACCTGAGTTTTTTAATCATTTTTCCGGCTTTAACCGGCAGCACGTCAACCTTATCCAGTAAAAATGCTATGCATTTATTTTTTAGCACACAAGCCAAACACAAAGGGTTTTTTGGCTTACAAATTACTGCACCAAAATCCATGATTGCCTGATTATAAATGCCAGGTTGCTTTTTATCAAGAAGTTCTTCAGCTAATGCTGTAAATAGTTTTTTTCCGGTAGTGCTGTCGGTTGCGGTATCAATTCCAAAAAAACGCGATAAAACCCTGAAAACATTTCCATCCACAACTGCATGTGGCAAATTAAATGCAAAAGAAGCGATGGCCGCTGCTGTGTATGGGCCAACCCCTTTCAGGCTTAAAATTTCATCATAAGTATCCGGAAAAACGCCCTGCTTTTCTTTTGCAATAAATTTTGCAGTTGCAATCAGGTTTTTGCAGCGGGTATAATATCCCAATCCTTCCCAAAGCTTAAAAACTTTTTGTTCGGGTGCTTTGGCTAATTTTTTAACATCGGGAAAAGTTGTAACAAAACGATTGTAATATGCCCAGCCCTGCTCCACCCTTGTTTGTTGTAAAATAATTTCACTCAGCCATATTTTGTAAGGATTTTTTTCGCCTTTCCAGGGCATGGGCCTGTCATTTTCTTTTTTATTCCATCGTAAAAGTTTTTGTGTAAAATATTTTTTAGCGTTGTTCATTTTTTCTAAAGTATATAAATCTATCTAATTTCTAAAATATGTATATAGTTCATATTTATTTAATAACCAACTGGTTATAAAAGATAAATTAACTAATTGACGATATTATTATTTAACAAAGTACCTGATAATCACCAACTTATTTGGAAATTTCAGATTTTTTGTTGTATTTTTCTAACAGTTACAATTAGTTAAATTAAACTTTATGAGAAAAGCAGACCTCATTAATGAAATTTCTGACAAAACCGGCATTCCTAAAGTGGATGTTTTAGTTACATTGGAAACCATGTTTAAAGCTGTTAAAAACAGTTTAGCAGCAGGCGAAAACATATACATACGTGGCTTTGGTAGTTTTATTATTAAGAAGAGGGCAGCCAAGATAGGCCGCAACATTAAAAAAAATATTGCTGTAGAAATTCCCGAACACTTTATTCCTGCTTTTAAACCTGCCAAAGAATTTATGCAGGAAATAAAATCTTCAAAAAACATCAAAGAGACTACAGAAACAGTTAATGACAACGAAGACTAATGTACCTTTGCAATCCTGTAAAGCAAAGCAGGCTTCTTCTACATGTCAAAAAAACAACTAATCCTTTCTATTGCCGGCCTGGCAGTTGTAATCCTTCTTTTTAAATTCGGATCTACCATTGCACCGAAAAGTAAAGTGCCGCAGCCTGCCATAAATACGGTTAAAACTTTCGATATTCTTAATTTCATTAATGAAGAAAAGAAACATTTAACCCATTCGCAAATAATAAATCTTGGTAAATTAGAAAATAGTGTAACTCGTGGAGATGTTAACAATCAACTCATTACGGCAAATACACAACTTGCCAATTTTTGGAAAGACAGTGCCAAATTATTTGAACCCTATCTTTATTATTTATCAGAAGCGGCTAAGTTGGATAAGTCGGAAAAAAACCTCACCTTTGCTGCCCAATTAATTTTAGATAACCTGCGGTCCGAACAGGACGAGGCAAAATTAAACTGGAAAACAGCACAGGCAATAGCCTTATTTGAAAAAGCGATAGAACTTAACCCCGATAACGACGATTTAAAAGTTGGTTTAGGAAGTTGCTATATCCTGGGAAAGGGCAGAGTGGGCGGACCGGAAGAGACCATGAAAGGCATTCAGCAGCTTTTAAGTGTTGTAAGAAAAGATTCAAACAACATGAAAGCGCAAATGATGCTGGGTGTTGGCGGGTATGTATCGGGGCAATATGATAAAGCTATTGAACGTTTACAAAAGGTAATTAAAGCCCAGCCCGATAATGTGGAAGCAGTTGCTTTTTTAGCTGATACCTACGCAGCCAAGGGAGATAAAGCTGAAGCAATTAAGTGGTACACAATAAGTAAAAGGATGGTGAATGATTCGCATTACAGTCAGGAAGTAGATGAAAGAATCAAAACATTACGGTAACATATCGAAGTAAAATTCGATCTACATATTTTAAAAACATTATTTTAAACACAAAAAAGACTAGTTATGCCTTGTGGTAAAAAGAGAAAACGTCATAAAATTGCAACACACAAGCGTAAAAAACGTTTAAGAAAGAACCGTCATAAGAAGAAATAATTCTTCTTACCGGTGCCCGGAATCCTCATCCGGGCACACATGTACCTGCATTTTCAACTGATGTAAAGCTGTTGTGATTGCTGCTGTGTTTTCCTTACTTGAAGTAATGGTCTTACAAAAATTTACGCTTGACCAAGGAACTTATAATAAACTCTGCTCCGCAAGGGGTTGAAATAGCCCTGTTGGAGGATAAAAAACTAGTAGAGCTGCATAGCGAAAAAGCTGATGCAAGCTTTGGCGTAGGAGACCTGTATCTCGGAAAGGTTAAAAAACTAATCCCCGGACTTAATGCTGCATTTATTGATGTAGGATTTGAAAAAGATGCATTCCTGCATTATACTGACCTGAGTCCATACGTACGTTCCATTTTAAAATTCACGAACGAATCTATTATTGATAAATCTGAAAATGGGCTGGATTTTACCAAATTCAAGGTAGAACCAGAGATCATTAAAACAGGTAAGATCGCGGAAGTATTAAATGGCAAACCCAATGTTTTAGTTCAGATATTAAAAGAGCCCATTGCTGCAAAAGGACCAAGGCTTAGTTGCGAGCTTTCTTTACCCGGGCGTTTTGTGGTTGTAACACCATTCAACGATATTATCGCCATTTCCCGGAAAATTCATTCATCAGACGAAAGAAAAAGATTACACAAGATCATTGAGGCCATTAAGCCAAAGAACCTGGGTGTAATTGTAAGAACTGCCGCTGAAGGAAAACATACTGCAGAATTGCACGAAGACCTGCTAAGCCTTATTGCCACATGGAAAACGATCCAAACTAATTTAAAAGGCGCAGTTCCGCCTGCAAAGATCTTAAGTGAACAAGGTAAAACAACCAGTATACTCAGGGATCTTTTAAATGAAGATTTCAATAAGATCGTTGTAAATGATAAGAACATTTACAGCGATGCAAAAACTTATATTCAACGTATCGCGCCGGATAAGGCCGATATCGTTTCATTTTACAATAACGGGTCTCCTATTTTCGATAGTTTTGGTATCACCAAACAGGTTAAAGCTGCTTTCGGAAAAACGGTAAACCTGCCAAGTGGCGCTTACCTGATCATTGAACACACAGAAGCATTACACGTGATAGATGTGAACAGCGGTTACAAAAGTGTAAGTAATAATCAGGAACAAAATGCACTTGAAACCAATCTTGAGGCTGCAGATGAAATTGCTCGCCAGATGCGCCTCAGGGACCTGGGCGGAATTATAGTAGTTGATTTCATCGACATGAAATTGATGGAGAATAAAAAGAAACTGGCTGATGCGATGGACGGTTTCATGAGACCAGACAGGGCAAAACATGCTGTGCTTGCCATCAGTAAATTTGGACTGATGCAAATCACCAGGCAGCGAATGAAGCCTGAAATGAACATCAATACTAGCGAGGTTTGTCCGAGTTGTTATGGCACAGGTAAAATTTCCTCAACACTGATCCTGGAAGATGAGATCGAAAAGAACCTCAGTTATCTTATTATGCAAAAGCATACGGGTTTAACGATCGAAATACACCCTATTTTGCATGCCTATCTTACCAAAGGATTCATTTTCTCAAAGCTCGGCAAATGGCGCCGCAAATACAAGCAACGCATCAAATTAAAAGCAAACTCCAACTATCATCTCACTGAATTTCATTTTTTTGATGATAGTGATGAAGAGATCAAATTATAAAAAAAAGAAGCCGTTTAAAAAAGTAATTGGGGCAGCTTTGATATTTGGTTGCTTTTTATCCTTTGGCTATGCGCTAATTCCAACAATCATTAAATCCGTAGATTACTTTATAATAAAGAGACTGTCCTTTTGAGACAGCCTCTTTTATATTCGTCAATTCAACCGTGTTAATTAATAAGATTCTGCTGCTTTTCTTTGCCTTGCTCTTTCAACTCTTCCGCTCTTTCTATCCTGTGACCGGCCAATTGCATAACCGCCACCTGCTCCTACAACACCACCGATAACTGCTCCTAATCCCCTGTTATTTTTACTAACTACTGCACCTATAATAGCTCCGCTACCTCCACCAATTGCGGCACCTTTAGCAGCATCACTCCACCCTTTATCTCTTTGTGGATATGCGGCATTAGTGCTTTTGGTTGTACCTGAAGAATAAACTGTATTAGAATTATTATTGTTCGCACTCGCCTTTCTTACAGGCTGACGTGATGTAACTGTACGAACAGGTTCAACTTCTACAGGTGCGGGAGTGATCACAAATTTATTATTACCTACATATGTTAATACATTATTTTTATAAAGGCCCGTTGTATCAACTAAAACCATATTCTTATTCATATCGGCCTCGTTAACTTTTGCCTTACATGCTCCCAGTGTGACAGCCAAGGCTAATATTGGGAATATCTGTTTCATAATTTTTCGTTTTAATAGTTACTAATAATTAATTTTTTTTCGTTAAACCGGTTGATTTATTCTATACTACCTATTCTATAAAACCGTGCCAAACAGGTTGTGGTAATAGATTTTAACCTAATTAACTGTAGAGGCAGCATTTCCATTAACAATCCCTTTTATAATAATTAACAAAAAAGCCCCTGTTTTCAGGAGCTTTTATTACTATTATAAATTCCATTAATGTTGATGGTGATGCTGCATGGCATTCAACTCCTCTACAGTAACGATCTTCTCCTGGGGCTTTACCTGTCCTTCGATAAAGTTGAATAATTTATCAGTGATCAAACGGCGATAGCTGCTATCAACCTGCTTTTCATCTTTCATCATGCGGTCTATATAACTTTCGATCCAACTTGTATCCTCATTTAAACTCATGTTGCCAAAATAACGCATGATCTCTATTTTCATATAGTCTCTCAACTCTTCATTGCCAACTTCAAGTCCATTGTCCTTAATAAGTTTATCGCTGATCAATGTCCATTTTAATTGATTACTAAAAGATGGAAATTCTGCTTCAACCTGCTCGGCTGTTTTCTCTTTATCACCCCCCGTTTGTAACCAACGCTTTAAGAACTCAGCCGGGAATTCCATCTTTGTTTCATCAATAAGATAATGATACAATTGATCCTGCAACTGGTTACGACTTTGACCTTCCCAATATTTTTCGATCTCTTCTTTTAAAGCATCTCTTAATTCCGATTCAATTTTAATTTCTTTGTTAGGATAGATCTCTTTAAAGAAATCTTCAGTAAGCTCACGTTTTTCAACAAGGCCTATCTTTACTATGTCCAGGTTAAAATATTTCTTAGCCGCTGCTACATCATCTTTTTCAAATCCAAGATCCTGTAAAAACGTTTCCAGCTTATCATTTTCAAAAGCTTTGCTCAACTCCACAGTGATAGTTTCGCCCACTTTTTTACCCATGAATTTCTTTTGTGTACCAGGAGTCAAATATTTCAGGATCACAGAATTTTCCTTGCTTACCCCGCCTTCAACTATATCGCCATCCTTATCAGCTTCTGTAAACAATATATTTAAAACATTTTCTTCATTATCGATCGTTTCAGGTTCGGTCATTTTACCGCCCTTTACCTGCATACGGCCGATCTCTTCATCAACCATTGCATCAGTAGCATTTACTTTATGCAGGGTAACTTTTGCTTTAGAAACATCAGCTAAAGTATAATCAGGCTTTACACCAATCTCAAAACTAAATTCATAATCAGCCGGGTTATTCATATCCATATCACGCAGGTCATTGGCAAGCGGTAAAGGCTGGCCAAAAATTTCTGGCTTTTCCTTATTCAACCAGGCATACAATTCCTTTTCAACTGATTTTAATATCTCCTCTGTAAAAATAGATGCGCCGTACATTTTGCGGATCATACCTGCAGGTACCATGCCTTTTCTAAAACCGGGGATATTTGCTGTTTTACTGTATTCTTTAAGTTTTTTATCAAAGGAGGGTAAATAATTTTCTTTATTCACTTTCACGATTAATTTATCGTGTAATTCACCGATGTTTTCTCTTGTAACTGCTGTCATTTGTATTTATTTTATTCTATGTTATTGAATAACGAACAAGGAACAAGGAATGCTGAATGATGAACTTCAAAATTCGATATTCCTTGTTCCTTGTTCTGTATTCATGAGTGCGGATAATAGGGGTCGAACCTACATGGATTGCTCCGCCAGATCCTAAGTCTGGTGCGTCTGCCAATTTCGCCATATCCGCATAAGGGCAGCAAAAGTAAGGGATTTCTGTAAAACAGAAAACAGATTTGTTTACGTAAATTCGTATTTAACTTATGGAAACAGGCACTGCCATAGCAAATTATAATCTCAGCGAGGAAGAAGAGAAAAAAGAGATCCTGCGTCATTATCGTGGACTTCTGCGTGTTTTAAAGCTTAAACTCAAGCCCGGCGATAAGGAATTATTACGTACAGCTTTTGAAATGGCTGCAAAAGCCCATCAAACTATGCGCCGTAAGAGTGGCGAGCCCTATATATTACATCCTATTGCGGTGGCAAAGATCTGCGTGGAAGAGATCGGATTGGGTATTCGCAGTACCATTTGTGCCCTTTTACATGACACTGTTGAGGATACGGATATCAGCCTCGACGATGTGCAGCGGGAATTTGGTTCTGAGGTGACAAAGATTGTGGATGGCCTTACCAAGATCAGTACGGTAATGGACACTAACAGTACTGCGCAGGCCGAAAATTTTAAAAAGATATTATTAACACTTACCGATGATCCCAGGGTTATATTAATAAAACTTGCCGACAGGTTGCACAATATGCGCACCCTGGAGAGTATGAAGCGGGAGAAGCAGTTAAAAATTTCAAGCGAAACTATTTTTGTTTATGCTCCGCTTGCTCACCGCATGGGATTGTATAGCATCAAGACGGAACTTGAAGACCTGGCCATGAAATACATGGAGCCGGACACCTACAAATACATTGCACAAAAGTTAAGCGATACCAAAAGAGAACGTACAAAATATATCAACGATTTTATAAGGCCGCTAAAGGAAAAATTAGATAAAGCTGATTTTGATTTTGACATTTATGGCCGCCCCAAAAGCATTCACTCGATCTGGAATAAGATGAAAAAAAAGGGAGTGAGCTTTGAAGAGGTATATGATCTTTTTGCGATACGGATACTGGTAAACGCTGCTTTAGAAAAAGAAAAAGAAGACTGCTGGAAAGTATACAGCATCATTACTGATGAATACAATCCTTCGCCTGAAAGGCTAAGAGACTGGCTTAGTAATCCCAAGAGCAATGGCTATGAAGCATTGCATACCACAGTGATGGGGCCACATGGTAAATGGGTGGAAGTGCAGATACGTACGAAACGTATGAATGAGATCGCTGAAAAAGGACTTGCAGCCCACTGGAAATACAAAGAAGGCAAGGATGATGAAAGCCGCTTTGACAAATGGTTTCACCAGATAAGGGAAGCACTGAGCAATCCCGATGATAACTCCATAGATTTTTTACAGGATTTTAAAACGTCTTTTCTTGCCGAAGAAATTTATGTGTACACACCTAAAGGAGAAGTAAAGATGTTACCATTGGGTGCATCGGCATTGGATTTTGCATTTGGTGTACATACTGCCGTGGGCAGTAAATGTATTGGCGCCAAGGTTAACCATAAGCTGGTTCCCATCAGCCATAAATTGCGTAGCGGCGACCAGATAGAGATCATTACCAGCGCCAAGCAGAAACCGAATATGGAATGGCTGAATTTTGTGGTTACAAGTAAAGCCAAATCAAAAATAAAAGATACTTTAAAGGAAGAGAAAAGACACACGGCCGAAGAAGGCAAGTACACACTTCAACGTAAGCTGGAAGGGATAGGCGCAGCTTATAATCATGCTAATTTGGAAGAGCTGGCCTCTTTTTATAAACTGAACAGCAGCCTTGACCTGTTGTATGAAATCGCTATAAAAAAAATAGACCTTAAAGAACTAAAGGAATTTACAGTACATGGTGATAAACTCGTTCCACCAAAACCCGTTAAGATTATAGAAGAAAAAACGGAAAAAGATTTTACACAAAAACAATATGGTAAAAAAGATGCTGAGCTGATTATTTTTGGAGAAAGCAGTGATAGGATACAATACACATTGGCCAATTGTTGCAAGCCTATCCCCGGTGATGATGTATTTGGTTTTGTAACAACCGGTGAAGGCCTTAAAATTCATCGCACCAACTGCCCCAATGCTACCAGGCTTTTGGCAAACTATGGCCATAGAGTTGTAAAAACAAAGTGGGCAAAGAACAAAGAGATATCATTCCTTACGGGTTTAAAAATTATTGGACTTGATGATGTTGGCGTGATACATAAAATAACCAACCTCATAAGCGGTGAACTTAAATTTAATATTTCAGCAATGACCATTGAAGCCAAAGAAGGTATATTTGAAGGGAATGTAAAAATATTTGTTCATGATAAGGAAGAGCTTGATGAATTGGTGAACCGCTTAACAGAAATGGCGGGGATTGAGAGGGTGGACAGGTATGATACAGAGTAAGCACCCCCTAACCCCCTAAAGGGGGAACTGGAGCGGGGTAAAGCGAACTAATAAAATTTTTAAAATAAATTATTATGCAAGAATTAATAAATCGTCTCAAAGAAAATGCAGGCATCACTGACGAGCAGGCTGTAAAAGCACTTGAGACCATTAAAGATTTCGTAAAAGAGAAATTTCCTATGTTGGGTGGCGCTGTGGACAATATGTTTGGTGCTGCAGGAAAGGATGATGAAGATGGATTGTAAAATTTGGCAATAGATGAAAAAAACTGTCATCATAATTGTTATTCTTTTTTGCATGAGCAATATTTTTGCGCAAGCAAGTGACAGTCTTGTACTGTTTACTAAACAGATACAATGGAATTCATTTAGAGGAACACCAAATAGTGACACCTCAGGTGCTAGGATTTCGACATCGTTCAATGTAGAAGTGCTCAAGGTTAATATATGGAATGGGAAACTTCTTTTTAAGGCTTATGCATTGATGGATCCTTTTAAATCATGGGTGAAACCTGGTTATGCTGATCAATACACTTTGCAGCATGAACAAACTCATTTTAATATAACCCAAATTTACGCAAGAAGATTGCAGACTGAATTGAATAAGATGAAATTAAAATTCAGGAAATCTACTTTGATACAAGCTACTTTAACTAAATGGCAAAGTAAAATGGAAGTTTTGCAGGGGCAATATGATTTAGAAACAATGGGGGGCAATGATCCTGTAGCTCAAAACCTTTGGAATGAAAAAATTATAGCCGAGCTAAATGCATTTGACAAATAATAAAAAAGAAACAACGGCGAATACCGGAGCAATAATTATTTCAATACTTCCCTGCTGATGACCAGCTTTTGAATTTCACTGGTGCCTTCCCCGATCGTACAGAGCTTGCTATCCCTATAAAATTTCTCAACGGGGAAATCTTTGGTGTATCCATATCCCCCAAATATCTGAACCGCATCTGTACTTACCCTTACCGCCACTTCGCTGCTGTAATATTTTGCCATGGCTGATTCTTTGGTCATGGGCAAACCACGCATCTTGAGGTCGCAGGCCTGCTTTATCAAAAGATCAGCGGCTTCGATCTCTGTTGCCATATCGGCAAGCTTAAAACTTATACCCTGGAAGTTTGCAATGGGCTGATCAAACTGGTGACGCTCCTTTGCATACTGCAATGAAGCTTCATAAGCACCCCTTGCAATACCCAATCCCAATGCGGCAATTGATATACGACCACCATCCAGCACTTTCATACTTTGTTTAAAACCCTGTCCTACTTCACCAAGACGATTTGCATCCGGTATGCGGCAGTTATCAAATATCATTTCGGCAGTTTCGCTGGCACGCATGCCCAATTTATTTTCTTTTTTTCCGCCACTGAAACCGGCCGTACCTCTTTCTATAACAAATGCTGTTGAATTATCTTTTGTCCTGGGCTCTCCCGTTCTGCAGATCACTACTGCCACATCCCCGCTTTTACCATGTGTTATCCATAATTTGGTACCATTGATTATCCAGTCGTCCCCGTCTTTTACAGCCGTGGTTTTCATATTGCCTGCATCGCTGCCGGTATTGGCTTCGGTTAATCCCCAGGCTCCAATAAATTCGGCAGAAGCAAGCCTGGGCAAATATTTTTTCTTTTGTTCTTCATTACCAAATGCTAAAATATGGCCTGTACAAAGTGAATTATGTGCTGCCAGCGACAATCCTATACTGCCACAAACTTTGGCTATTTCCTGGATAATGATATTGTATTCATAATAACCCATTCCGCTCCCGCCATATTCTTCGGGCACCAATACACCCATTAAACCCAGTTTACCCATATCCTTAAAAACCTGAACAGGAAATTCCTGGCTTTCATCCCATTCCATCAGGCGGGGCTTTATATGTTGAAGTGCAAAATCACGGGCAGTCTGTGCCACCTGTTCTGTAAGTTCTGAGGTCTTAAAATCCATAAAAAGCGATCGTTAAGCCTGCAATTTACAGGATTTTAAAATACTAATGCCTGTTAGCATTAATTGATGGTAAGATAAGGGGAGACCTTATTAAAAATGTCTTCAGTTATCATCATAATTTTCTTTATATCTGCAATGGAGGAAAAGTTACCATGTTGTGTTCTGTACTGAACAATAGCATTGGCAATATTGTACCTTAAATAAGGATGTACTTTCAATTCATCTGTAGTGGCAGTATTAATATTCAGTTTTTTTATGGGTTGGGTGAGTATAACAAGTTTATCCTTTATCTTTTGAAAAACAGAATCGGGTAAACCGTATGTTTCCCCTACCTGCTCCCGTTTATAAAAACCGCCAAGCCTTTCCCGGAAGCTAATTATGCGTGCAGCCAGTTTACTTCCGATGCCGGGCAAAGCAATAAAAGCAGCAGTGTCAGCATCATTTATATCAATTGTTACTCTTGCATTTTTTGCGCTTTCATATATTTTAGGAGCGTTATTGAATTTATAACTTACCTGCTGCTTTTCTTCTATTCTTACATATGGCAATAACCTGCTCACTTCATTTTTATGCAGGCCCCAAATCTTCCCGATATCTTCCCGTTTATAAAATCTGCCACCTTTACTTGTATATTTTTGAATAGTGATGGCTGTTTTTTCCGGGATGCCTAATCTTTTCCATCCCTCTGCCGACAATGTATTTGGATCAAAATAGAACAATTCACCCTTAGATTCCTTTTTGTAATAATTGCTACCGGAAGGTTGGGTATATTGAGCATTGTAATCGGCATGATCCCTTTTATATGATACGGTACTGCTATCCTGTTTCAGGTTAAGCCTGTCTAGCTCTTCTTTGAATGCAGTTTGATCGATCTTTTCGTGCTTTATAAAAAATGGAAATAAAAAAGGCAGCGAGATAAATATTATAATGAGTACAGCAACAGTAATGATCCCAATGCGCTCTTTGCGGGTAAAGGAAAAATATTCCGGTATATATTTTTTGGGCCTGGGCACATTTCAAGGTAAAAACATAGGCTTTCAAATTCCCGTGAAATACAACGGGAAAACGGGGAAAAACAACTGGAAAAATTATTGATCGAAATGGAGTACCTGGCCATCAAAAGCCAGCTGTATACCTGTAGGTAAATTATCGTTAATGGTTTGGTTTCTACCTAACTGGTGACTGATATGTGTAAAGAAACCAACCGGTACACCCAGTTCCTGTACCATCGCTACAGCTTCATCCAATGTAAAATGAGAAATATGGGCTTCTTTACGCAAGGCATTCAACACCATCGCTTCACTGCCCTTTATTTTTTCTTTTTCTGTATCGTCAATTTTATTGGCATCCGTGATATAGGTAAATTTTCCAAAACGAAAACCCAATACAGGCATTTTTAAATGCCATACCAAAACAGGAATAACAGGTATATCACCAATCGTGAAAGGCTTGTCATCAATGGTGATTAAATTAAGATTAGGAATACCCGGATATTTCTTATCTGAAAAAGCATACGCAAATTCTCTTTTGATAGCTTCCTCGGTTAAAGAGTTTGCATAAAGATCCATGTGCTTTTGCTGAAAATAATTATAAGCCCTTACATCATCAAGCCCTGCAATATGATCCTTATGTGGATGCGTAAATAGAACAGCATCCAGTTTTTTTACATTAGCCCTAAGCATCTGGTACCTGAAATCGGGAGTAGTATCTATAACAATGGTTGTTGTTGCACTTTCAACCATAATGCTGGAGCGTAACCGTTTGTCCTTTTCATCTGTTGAGGTACATACTTTACAACTGCACCCTATCATGGGTACACCGCTGCTGGTACCGGTACCAAGAAATGTTATTTTTAAAGGAGGGCATTGCATGAAGCAAAAATAGGCAATTGGGAATTCACAATGAGCAAGAAGCAATGGGCAATAGGCAAGAAGCAAATTATCGTATATGGCTAAATGGAGTTTGCTGAATTATTTAGGAAATACTGTGGATGACTTCAGTAACCAAATTGCCTATTGCCTATTGCTTATTTACTATTTGAGACAGCCATCACTTCATCATACATTTTCTGGCTCTCAAGTGTGAGTGCATCAAAAATGATCTCAAGTTGGGGCATCAGGTCAATAAGGGCATTCATCCTGCCTTCGGTTTGAAAGAATTTATTAATAACGATCACTTTTCTTTCCTGGAGTATACAATAGCCGCTCTGGAATGTACCTCTTTCATAACGGATAACATAGCCACATTCTTCGGCTATCTTTTCTATTTTATCTAAATTATGTTGTGTGTATTTCATAATACCCAATTCATGCCCCAAACCCCTAAAGGGATTTTTGGCTTTTTTTATTATCTGCAACTTCCAACAAATACAGAGTATTAAAAAAAAACTTTTTCAACAATCGTTGGTAAATAAAAAAACAAGCTGTCTGAAACTGAGTATAATATGTAAAACAAAAACTATTTCCTTCACCCCCCTTGGGGGGCAGGGGGGCTACTTATTCGTCATCCTAATCACGGGTACTATCATCTCCTCCAAACTTATACCACCATGCTGGAAAGTATTTCGGTAATAATTGGCAAAATGATTATAATTATTGGGGTAGCATAAATACAGGTCGCCTTTTGCAAATATGAATGAAGAATTTACATTGGGCACCGGTAAGCCAGCTTCTCTTGGATCCCTGAAAGCCAACACATCCTTTGCCTCATAATTCAGGTTACGCCCATGTTTATAGCGCAGGTTTGAAGTGGTTTGCTTATCGCCGATAACCTTGGCCGGTGTGTTTACCCTTACACTGCCATGGTCTGTTGCCACGATCATTGTCAATTTCTTATCCGCAATTTTTTTAAGCGCCTGGTGAAGCGGAGAATGCGTGAACCAGCTTTCGGTGATACTGCGGTAACTGGTCTCATCACCTGCAAGTTCTTTAAGCACTTCCATTTCGGTACGGGCATGACTGAGCATATCCACAAAATTATACACGATCACATTAATATCGTTATCCATCATGTTGTGAATATTGTCAACCAGTTTCTGTCCATCGTGGTTGTTGGTGATCTTTGTGTAAGAATATTTCAGGTCTCCCTTTCCCAAACTTTTTAACTGTGCTTTAAAAAAATCTTCTTCAAACATATTCTTACCCCCATCCTCATCATCATTTTTCCACTGCACGGGGAATTTCTTTTCTATATCCACGGGCATCATTCCTGCAAAGATCGCATTACGTGCATATTGAGTGGCTGTTGGTAATATGGCATAAAATGTTTCTTCTTCATGAATGCGGAAACTTTCTGCAAAAATGGGCTGTATGGTCTTCCATTGATCAAAACGTAAATTGTCTATCAAAACAAAAAAGAGTGGAATCCCTTTTTCCAGGTGTGGCAGTACTTTAAACTTCATCAGGTTATGGCTCATGATGGGCGCATCATCACCTTTGGGATTTACCCAGCTGGCATAGTTCCTTGAAATAAATTTAAAGAACTCAGTATTTGCTTCGGTCTTTTGAGCCTCAAAAACTTCCTGCATTTCGGGGCTATCACTTTTTTTCATTTCCAGCTCCCAGTAAACCAGTTTACGGTAGATCTCCATCCATTCATTATAATTCGGATTACTGTTCAAAGCTGTGAAGAGGCTTCTGAACTCCTGCTGGTATGCCGATGTTGTTTTTTCTGCAACCAGCCTTTTATTGTCGATCAGTTTTTTTAAACTCAGCCAAACCTGGTTAGGATTAACGGGCTTTATCAGGTAATCACTTATCTGTGAGCCAATGGCTTCATCCATTAAATTCTCCGCTTCATTTTTTGTAATTAAAACAACGGGCAGGTTACTTTTTAATGCCTTGATCTGCTGCAGGGTTTGCAGTCCGCTTATACCGGGCATCGTCTCATCCAGCAAAACTACATCCACAATATTATCCTTTACATATTCCACAGCATCAAATCCATTCGTCTTGGTCTGTACTTCGTATCCTTTATTTTCCAGGAACATTACCTGCGAAGTGAGGCTTTCTATTTCGTCATCTACCCAAAGGATTTTTGCTATACTCATAATACCGGTTTATTGTTGGTGGTTTGTTGTTTTTTGTTACGGACTTCAGCAACTTTATTGAGCATCGTTGTGTCACTCACTTGTACTGAATACCTTTGATGAACTTTTTTAAGCGAAGTAAGCCTGGATTAAAGTTAAATACTCCTGTAATTACAAATTTAATTTTTTATATCGTTGATACCCTGCTTTATTTAGCTTTGTGCATCTTTTAACAAACAGGTTTGTCAGCCAATAAAACTACAAACCACAAACTACAAACCATTTAATGGCTTTCAGAAAAATTATCAATGACCCGGTATATGGTTTTATTACGGTAAACGATGAGTTGATATCCCGGGTAATTGAACATCCTTATTTTCAACGCCTGCGCCGCATTAACCAAATGGCCATGGCTAACCTGGTTTACCCTGGCGCTGTTCACAGCAGGCTTCATCATGCTTTGGGAGCCTACCACCTGATGAGCAATGCCCTGGCAGAACTTAAGAATAAAGCGGTTGAAATTTCACCAGCTGAGGAACAGGCTGCCAAATTAGCTATCCTGCTGCATGATATCGGCCACGGGCCTTTCAGTCATGCCCTGGAGCATGAGCTGATAGAAGAAATGCATCATGAAGACCTTTCTTTAATGATCATAAAAGAACTTAACAAGCAGTTCAACAATCAGCTAAGCCTGGCTTTGGAAATTTTTACTGACCGGTATCATAAAAAATTCCTTTACCAGCTTGTTAGTGGTCAGCTTGATGTGGACCGCATGGATTACCTCAACAGGGATAGCTTTTTTACCGGCGTTAATGAAGGGGTAATAGCTTATGACCGCATCATAAAAATGCTTACTGTGCATCATGGAGAATTGATGGTGGAAGAAAAATCAATTTACTCGATAGAAAAATTTTTAGTGGCCCGCCGCCTCATGTACTGGCAGGTTTACCTGCATAAGACGGTTCTATGTGCTGAGCAAATGCTGAAGCGCATTATTAAAAGGGCCAAATACCTGAAAGCAGCAACGCAATATCCCTTACATAATTTTATAACCCAGCCCATACAAACAGTTACGCTTGAGGAGTTCTGTAACCTGGATGACTATGATGTGTTGGCTGCCATCAAAGGCTGGTGCCATCATGAAGACAAGATCCTTTCAACGCTGTGCAACGGCATCATTAACCGGAAATTACTTAAGGTGCAGTACTTTGGCAGCCCGGTACCCCAAGAACTGGTGCAGGAAAAACTGGGAGAAGCAGCCATTAATCTAAACCTGAATACCGAAGAAGCTGGCTGGCTTGTATTTACCGGGGAGGTTAGCAGCAGTACTTACAATTTAGAGGAAGAACATATTCATATTCTTTTTAAAGATGGAACAGTTAAAGACATATCTGAAGTGGATAATGCCCTCATCAATCAAAACCTGATGGGCAAGGTTAAAAAATATTACATTTGTTATGTTAGATCATAGTAAATAGTTGATGGTTAATAGTAAAACTGCCATCGCCATGAACTATGAACTATTAACTATCAACCAACATGCAATTTACGGCAGCACAAATAGCGATGATTATTACCGGCAAGGTAGACGGCAATGCCGATATTGCTGTTGGTTCATTTGGTAAGATCGAAGAAGCTCAACAGGGGCAGCTTGCATTTTTAGCTAATCCCAAGTACGAAGAATTTTTATACAGCACAAAAGCCAGCATCATCATCATAAATGAATCGCAGGAACTAAAACAACCTGTTGAGGCAACCCTTATAAAAGTGCCTGATGCCTATTCAGCCTTTGCAACACTTTTAGCCAAATACCAGCAACTGCAAAGACAACAGTTAGTAGGCATACAGCAGCCTGTTTATATAGCTGCTACCGCAAAGATCGGCGAGCATGTTTTTATTGGAGCTTTTGCTTATTTAGGTGAAAATGTAGTGGTGGGCGACGGGGCCAAAATTTATCCTGGTGCTTATTTAGGTGATAATGTAGCCATTGGAGAAAATACGATCATCCATCCCGGAGTAAGGATCTACCATAACTGTATCATTGGCAAAAATGTTTCCATTCATGCAGGTACTGTTATTGGCAGCGATGGGTTTGGTTTTGCGCCGCAGGCTGATGGCACTTTAAAAAAAGTTCCGCAAATTGGAAATGTAATTATTGAAGATGGAGTTGAAATCGGCGCTAATGCTACCATTGACCGGGCAACTATTGGCAGTACGCTTATAAAAACAGGAGCCAAATTAGATAACCTGTTGCAGATAGCCCATAACGTTGAAGTAGGAACCAATACAGTTATAGCCGCACAGGCAGGTATTAGCGGCAGTACCAAGATAGGTAACAATGTTATGATCGGCGGGCAGGTAGGTATTGTGGGCCATATTAAAATTGCAGACGGCAGCAAAATAAATGCACAAAGTGGTGTAAGTAAATCTATAAAAAATCCTAACTCTGCCGTTACGGGCTCGCCGGCCTATGATTATACTGCCGCACTTCGCAGCCAGGCTGCAAGCCGTAATTTACCCGGTCTCGAAAAAAGGGTGATGGAGCTTGAAAAGAAGCTGAAAGAAATAATGGCGAAATACGGCGCCTAACAGTTCCCCTTACAATAAATGTATACCCGGCACAAAAAATGCTTAACATATTCTTAGACACGCTGATGTGAAAAATTAAATAACTTTGAGTGTTAACCAATTATATTCAAATATTCAACATAACAAGATCCTATATCCGTAACATAAAAATATCTTTTTGAGAATCTTTAAGCACAGCATATCATTTTTACTTTTTTTATTTTTTGCTTCAACTGCCTCAGGGCAGCAGTTTTCTATATCCGGGACCGTGATCGATGCTCACACCAAAGAGCCCGTAAGTTTTGCGTCGGTATATTTTGCCAGGTCAGGTGTTGGAAAGTCAACTGACAGCGCTGGACAGTTCTCCTTTGTGATCAACAATTTTAGAGATGATACTTTAAAAGTAACCTTCATCGGCTTTGAAGAATTCAGCATACCCATAACTCAGCTGGAAAATAACAGGTCTTTCAATATCCAGCTCGAAAGAGGCAAGGCAAAAGGAGAAGTAGTTATAAAATCTAAATGGAACAGGGGCCTTTATTTGTGGAAAAAGATAATGAGCAAGAAGAAGCAGTACAATCGGTATGACCAGGCCAACTTCAGCTACGAGGCTTATAATAAACTGGAGATAGACATCAAGAACTTTAATGCTGACAAGGCCAAAAAGAATTTCCTTTTAAAGAATTTTTCTTTCATTTTTGATAATATAGACAGCACATCTGAGACAGCACCCTTTTTACCAGCTTATTTAATTGAAAGCGTAAGTGATTATGCTTACCAGAAAAGCCCAAAAAAATTCTATGAAAATATAAAGGCAAGCAAAACCGTAGGATTTGAAAATGAAAGCTTCAGCAAAATGCTGGGTGTTATGAATCAAAATGTAAGCATATACAGCAACTATGTAAATGTGATGGACAAAGATTTTATCAGTCCGTTTAATGATAATGCAGATGCCTATTACAATTTTACCGTACCCGATACACAAATAGTAAGTACGGGTAAACTATACCATTTTGTTTTCAGGCCAAAACGTGCCGGTCAGAATACATTTGAAGGCGATGCCTGGGTAACAGAGAAAACTTTCCAGATACATAAGATCTCACTTTACCTTGGCAAGGATGCCAATATCAATTACATTGACCGTATCAGTGTTTTCCAGGAATATATCCCCATCAATGATTCTGTAATATTTTTAAACCGGGATAAATTTTTTGCCGATTTCAGGGTGCTTGGCAAGAACTCATTAACCCTGATCGGCCGTAAGACCACTTCGTATAAAGATATCCTGATCAACAATGATTCATTGACCGCTGCTTTTAAAGAACAGCGTATTGAAGAAGTGGTGAAGACAGATAAGTCAGTAACCCAGCGATCAGATTCAGCATGGAACGAACTGCGACATGATACACTTTCAAAAAATGAACAATCCATTTATGCTACGTTAGATAAACTGCTGGAAATGCCGAAATTTAAAAAGCTACAAACCACTTTAAAATTCGTGGCAGGCGGCTATCGCAATATTGGCAAGTTTGAAATAGGCCCCTGGTTCAACTGGATAAGCGGTGACACTGTTCAGGGGACAAGGTTAAGGTTTGACCTGGGTACCAATAAAAAATTATTTAAAGATATATACCTCCATACTTACCTGGCATATGGCACCCGGGATAAAAGATTTAAAGGCCAGGCCGAAGGTTTCTGGATCATACAAAGAGCGCCCAAAAGGATCAGGTTGCACATTTCTTATCAAAACGATGTTGATAACGGCATAAGCCAGGTTGGCGAAGTGAGCCAGGATAATATTTTTTCCCTGGCCATAAGAAAACCCGGGATCTCCCGCAAATTGATCAACGTAAAAGACCTGCGTCTTGAATTCTTTAATGAGTTGGGCAAAGGATTTTCAACTGAATGGTTTGTAGCGCACAGGCAGTATAATCCGTTGCTTAACCTTCCGCCTTTATCAACTTTTCCGGTAAGCAGTGGTACGCCACTTACCAATTTTGAGCTGGCCCTTAAATTACGTTTTGCCTACCTGGAAACATTTATTGAAACAGATTATAACCGGTTTTCCATGGGCACCAAATACCCGATAGTAGAACTGATGTTTGCAAAAGGGATCAAAGGGGTTTTCAACAGCGCCTATAACTACAGCAAATACTCCATTACCATAAAGGATTTCATGAAGATCTCTCCATATGGTACACTGTCTTATAAAGTTTTTGCCGGAAAGATCAATGGTGCCATGCCTTTTACCAACCTGGAGAATCACCCGGGCAATGATATCTTTTATTATAATCGCAATGCTTATAACCTGATGAACCGTTTTGAATACCTGAGCGATCAATATGCCGGCGTGAATCTGGAGCATAATATCGGTTCGGGAATATTTCGTTTCATCCCCATAACCCGTAAATTGAAGTGGCGCCAGTTCTGGACCGCTAAAGCACTTCTCGGTTCTCTGAGTAATGAGAATATCACCATTAACAATAAAACCAGCACTTTTAAAACACTTAACGGCAGGTCATATATAGAATTAGGTACAGGTATTGACAATATCCTGAAAGTACTTCGCCTCGATTTTGTATGGAGGCTTGCCCCAGATCCCTCCTACGCGGGCTCCAGGTCTAAATTTGGCATATTCGGCAGCTTCCAATTCCAGTTTTAGCATTCCTTCTAACTACATCGCCCGATAGTACTTCGGGCAGCATATTTTAAATATCTTTGCCAACAAAATTTAAGAGCACACATGGATAAAAACTTTAATCCAGACAAACAACATACATTAGCAAAAGCTGTAAAAATTTCAGGCACAGGCCTTCATTCGGGTATTAATGTTGATATGGTACTCAAACCGGCAAACCCCGGATTTGGTTATCAGTTTCAGCGTACTGATCTGCCGGGAGCTCCCATCATAAAAGCAGATTGCGACCTGGTTACAGATACATCAAGGGGAACAACACTGGAAAAAGGTGATTGTAAAGTGAGTACCGTTGAGCATATACTTGCCGCATTGGTTGGTATGGGTGTAGATAATTGCTTAATTGAATTAAACGCCCCGGAAATTCCTATCATTGACGGTAGCAGCGAGCCTTTTGTAGAGATCATTGAAAAAACAGGTGTGCTCGAGCAGGATGCAGCCAAGATCTGGTATACCATAGATACCAATATCTCTTATTTTGATGAAGTGAAAAAAGTGGAGATGACTGCACTACCTGCAATTAATTACCAGATAACAACGCTTATTGATTTTAACAGCCCGGTACTAGGCACCCAGCATGCCAGTTTAAAATCAATGAAAGATTTTCAGAACGAGATTGCTCCCTGCCGTACTTTTTGTTTTTTACACGAGCTGGAAATGCTGCTCGATAATAACCTGGTAAAAGGGGGCGATATCAATAATGCAATTGTAGTGGTTGATAAGCCTGTTACAGATGAAGAAATGAGCCGGCTTGCAAAAGCATTTGGCCGTACAAAGGTTGAAGTTAAAAGCGAAGGCTATTTAAATAATTTAGAATTGCGTTTTGCAAATGAACCAGCCCGCCATAAATTACTGGATGTAGTTGGAGACCTTGCCTTGATCGGCTATCCCATCAAGGCACATATCATTGCCAACCGCCCGGGCCATAGCAGCAATGTGGAGTTTGCAAAAAAGATAAAACAGTATATTAAGAAGAACAGACATACCAAGAATATCCCGATATACGACCCCAACCAGGCGCCGGTTTACACGCAGGAGCAGATAGAAAAGACCCTACCACACCGTTTTCCATTCATCATGGTTGATAAGATCATTGAGTTAACAGATACACAGATCGTAGGCGTAAAGAATGTAACTTTCAATGAATATTTTTTCCAGGGGCACTTCCCCGGCAATCCCGTAATGCCGGGCGTTTTACAGATTGAAGCGCTTGCACAAACGGGTGGCTTACTCTGTATCAATGCCATGCCCGACGGACAATATGATACTTATTTCTTAAAAATAGAGAACTGTAAATTCAAACAGAAAGTGGTACCAGGCGATTCGCTAATATTGAAAATGGAATTGACCGAGCCGATCCGACGTGGTATTTGTGTTATGAAAGGAAGCGTATATGTTGGCAATAAGTTATGTACCGAAGCTGACCTTACCGCGCAGCTGGTTAAAAGAAAGTAGGAATTAATTAGCTAATATGCTGATGAGCTAATTTGCTAATGAATAACTAAATGCTGTTTTTAGTTTCGAGTAAAGAATAAATTTTGATAGCTATTTTTATAAACACAATTAAAAAAATATCATTGCTGTTTGTCTGATTGAACTCTAAGTTATAAGTCTTCATTAGCAGATCAGCATATTAGCAAATTAGCACATTATCTATATGATCCATCCTCATACATACATACACCCCAATGCAAAGCTTGCTACCAATGTTAAGGTAGACCCTTTCAGTGTTATTCACCAGAATGTGGAGATCGGTGAAGGCACCTGGATAGGCAGCAATGTTACCATCATGGAAGGGGCAAGGATCGGAAAGAACTGCCGTATTTTCCCGGGAGCTGTTATTGCAGCCATCCCCCAGGATCTTAAATACGAAGGAGAAGATACTACTGTTGAAATTGGTGATAATACAACTATCCGTGAATTTGTAACCGTGAACAGGGGTAGTAAGGATAAATGGACCACCAAGGTTGGCAACAACTGTTTGATCATGGCATACAGCCATATTGCACATGATTGTATCGTTGGCAATAACTGCATCATGAGCAACAATACACAAATGGCCGGTCATGTAACCATGGGAGATAATTCGATACTTGCAGGTATGTGTGCTGTACACCAGTTTGTGCAGATCGGCCAGCATGCTTTTATTGCCGGAGGTTCTTTAGTAAGTAAAGATGTGCCCCCATATATTAAAGCAGGACGTACACCACTCAGTTATGCAGGTGTAAATTCAGTGGGTTTAAAGCGTAAAGGATTTTCATTGGACAGGATAAACAAGATCCTGGATATATACCGCATCATCTACAATAAAGCGATGAACACTTCCCAGGCACTTAATTTTATTGAAGAAGAATTACCGGCAACAGATGAAAGAGATGAGATCGTAACCTTTATCAGGGAAAGCGGCCGGGGAATTATCAAGCGTTTTACGAAGGGGAGTGCAGAAGATGAATAAGCCCCCGTACAGGAACATATCCCAATTAATTATCAATATTCAATGCTCAATCTGCAATGTTCAAGGTTGAAGCTTACGGGACTAAAAGATCCCCACTTGAAAATTGAGCATTGAAAATTGTTTATTGAATATTTCAGAATTACCATTGACTCAATGACCATTTCTTTATCAAATACAAGTAAAAGGTTTAACCGGGAGTGGATATTCCGTAAATGCAACTATACATTTCATTCAGGTAAAAGCTATGCTATCACTGGTCCTAATGGTTCCGGAAAATCAACACTCTTGCAGGTTATCGCAGGTGCCACTCTGCACAATGAAGGAAATGTTCAATATTCAATGTTCAATGTTCAAATAGCAACTGAAGACCATTACCGCTATATCTCAATTGCAGCACCATACCTGGAACTTATTGAAGAAATGTCTGCAAAGGAAATGCTGGAGTTCCATGCAGGCTTCAAGCCTTTACTTCCTTCCATAAATATTGAAGAAGCTTTAAAGACCGTTGGACTGGAAAATTCGATCAATAAACAGGTACGTTATTTCAGCAGCGGTATGAAACAAAGGTTAAAACTGGCGCAGGCTTTTTTCAGCGATACGCCCATACTTTTACTTGATGAACCTACTACTAATTTAGATGCAGATGGTATTGCTTTATACCAAGGCCTTATCAGCAATTACACAAAGGATAGGCTGGTAATTGTAAGCAGTAATGTAAAACAGGAATATGATTTTTGTGAGGAGGTGATAGAGATCGGCAATTATAAATAACTACCGCTTACTCGCAATCAACAAATTCAGGTCCGTAAATTTCAGATCAAATCTTTCGCTTAAATAAAAATTGGTGAGGCTACCCTTGTATAGATAAATACCACTGCGGATATTTATCTTATGCCATACTATATGATCAATGCCGCCATCCTCGCCAGTTTCAAGCATCAGGGGCATCAACACATTACTGATAGCCTGTGAAGCAGTTCGGGCAAACCCGCTGGGTATATTAGGTACGCAATAATGTATCACATCATATTTAGTGAATACAGGTTTTTCATGTGTTGTTGCTTTACTTGTCTCAAAACAGCCGCCATGATCTATACTCACATCCACAATAACACTGCCCGGACGCATCTTACTTACTGTTTCTTCGGTAACAACTACCGGAGTTCTGCCTCCTGCACCGCTTAATGCGCCAACAGCTACATCGCAGGTCTTTAATTGCTTGGCCATGATCTTGGGCTCCAGCACCGATGTCCACATTCTTACGCCAATATTATTCTGCAAACGCTTTAACCGGTAAATACTGTTATCAAATACTTTTACGCTTGCACCCATGGCCAATGCAGTACGGGCTGCATATTCTCCAACAATGCCTGCACCAATGATAACAACTTTTGTTGGTGGTATACCACTGATGCCGCCAACCAAAACCCCTTTCCCGTTATTTGTCTTACTTAAATATTGCCCCGCAATGAGCATTACAGCACTGCCTGCAATTTCACTCATGCTTCTTACAATGGGATTGTGACCGCTATCGTCCTTCAGGTTCTCAAAACTGAGTGCGGTTATTTTTTTATCCATCATTTTCTGCAATATCTCCCGCTTCATCGCTGCCATATGTATCGGTGATATGATATACTGGCAAGGCTTCAGCAACTCACATTCTTCCAGGCTTACGGGGGCACTTTTTACAAGTATATCGCATTCAAAGATCTCTTTCCGGTCATAGGCAATTTTAGCACCTGCTTCACTGTAATCGTTGTCGGTATAACTGGCGCCTTCCCCTGCCTTGGTTTCCACTACCACCCTATGCCCGTTTGCCAGCATTACGCCTACGGCATCGGGTGTTAAAGCGATCCTGTTCTCATTAAATGAAGTCTCTTTGGGAATGCCGATCAATAACTCTGCCCCCTTGGGTTTAATATCCAGGGTTTCCTCCATGGTCTCATAACTGAATGAAGGAGAGACAAAGGGTTTTGATGTTGCCATAGTCGAGTATTAAAAGCTTACAATTTACAAATTAAATTTCAGCTTTCTGGTATTATCCTCGGCAGAAGTTATGGTAATGTGTAAAGTACCATCAGGAAAAAGGGCAGGTGCCTTATCGGGCCATTCCACAAAACAGGTGTTGCCAGAGTAGAGACAGTCTTCCACTCCCGCCTGTACTGCCTCATTCCCGTCTTTTATCCTGTACAGGTCCATATGATAAATAAGCTTGCCATCAGTAGTATTATATTGGTTGATGATTGAAAAAGTTGGACTTGAGATATTATCCTTTACCTGCATAACCTCACATAATGCATGTATGAAAGTTGTTTTGCCTGCTCCCATTTCTCCATGCCAGGCAAACACTTTATAACCGGCAGTGTCGGCCAAAAATTTTGTTGCTGTTGCCCTTATATTTTTTAATGCAAAAATTACCTCCATGTTGCAAAGATATTTTCCTTCATTAGTAATTAAACACAATATTCCTTCAATAATTTTGATTTATGGAAAAAATTGACTGGAAAGTAGAAGGGATGACCTGCACCAATTGTGCATTGACCATTAACCGGTACCTGGAAAAAGAAGGATTAAAAGATGTGAAAGTTAATTTTATAGGTGGTGAAGTGAGTTTTGAGCTGAATGAAAATAAAACCAGGGAACAATTAACCAGGGGAATTAAAGATCTGGGTTATAAAGTAATAGACGAACAACCAACCACAAACCACAAACCACAAACTAAATTTCTATCTAACCACTTACAACGCTTTCTCTTCTGCCTGCCTTTTACGGCAGTTTTAATGCTTCATATGCTGCCCTGGCATATCCATTTTTTGATGAACCCATGGATACAACTGGCGATCTGCATTCCTGTTTACATTGTAGGCATGAGCTATTTTGGCGTAAGTGCCGTAAAAAGCCTGCGCAGGGGTATTCCTAATATGAATGTATTGATAGCCATTGGCGCAACTGCAGCATTTGTATACAGCCTTATCGGCAGCATTGCAAACCTTGGCGAAGATTATATTTTTTATGAAACAGCAGCTACCATCATTACACTTGTTTTTTTAGGCGAATGGATAGAACAAAGGTCTGTTGCAACCACTCAAAAAGAATTGAACAAACTTGCTGCCAGGCAAAAAGTAATGGCCAATATGATCGCTTTTGATGAGGGTCATAACGAATTGATCTTCCCGGTGGAGAATACTACCCTTCATGTTGGTGACCTTATTCTAATAAAAACAGGAGAACAGGTGCCTATTGATTGTAAGATACTTTGGGGTGATGCTTATGTAAATGAATCTTTGCTAACCGGCGAAAGTAAACCCATACACAAAACAAAAAAAGATCCATTGATCGGCGGCAGCTTACTAACTGATGGCACAGTAAAAGCCCAGGTAACTGCTGTGGGAAAAGATACCGTGCTCAGCAATATATTAACGCTTGTTAAACAGGCACAGGGCGAAAAACCACCCATTCAACAACTGGCAGATAAGATCAGCGCTGTTTTTGTTCCCACAGTATTGGCCTTGGCTGCACTTACTTTTTTAATAAATTATTTTGCTTTTGATATCAGCGGCAGCAGCTCTTTAATGCGCAGTATTGCTGTGTTGGTGATCAGTTGCCCATGCGCCATGGGACTTGCAACCCCGGCTGCCATTGCTGTGGGGCTCGGACGTGCAGCCAAAAACGGCATTCTGTTCCGCAATGCAAAAAGCCTGGAGCTTTTTAAAAATATACGTACTGTTGTTTTTGATAAGACCGGCACTTTAACGAAAGGGAATTTCAAGGTAACGGGTATAAAGTCTTTAACGCTTACTGAGGAAGAATTTAAACGGCTGATCTTTTCCATGGAAAAATATTCAAATCACCCTATAGCCAAAGCAATAACCGGGGAATGGAAAATAAACAATGTAATTCTATGGAAAAAAATTGAGGAGATAAAAGGGCTGGGTATGAGGGCTGAAGATGAAGCAGGAAATATTTTTGAGCTTGGTTCTTATAAAATTGCTTCATCACAAACGGATGATAATACCCATACTGCCTATTTAATGCAGAACAATAAATTGCTTGGCTGGTTTGATATGGAAGATGAAATAAGAACAGAAGCCAGGGATGTGATCAGCTACCTGCATTCAAAGAACATACAAACTATTTTATTGAGTGGCGATAGCCTGGATCGTACACAAAAAATGGCTGATTTCCTCGGCATAGATAAAGTATATGCTGAAAAAAATCCCGAAGAAAAACTGCAGATCATTGAGCAACTCAATAAAGAGAACCCCGTGGCCATGGTTGGTGATGGTATCAATGATGCGCCGGCATTGGCCAAAGCAACTATTGGCATATCCATGAGCGATGCCACGCAACTGGCTGTACAAAGTGCACAGGTAGTTTTAATGAATAAAGGTATTCAGCATTTGCCACTGGCATTAGGGCTGGGCAAGCACACTTTTATAACTATCAAAGGAAATTTGTTCTGGGCCTTTATATACAATATAGTTGCAATTCCCATAGCAGCAGTTGGTTTATTACAACCCGGCTTTGCAGCACTGGCAATGGGTTTCAGTGATGTGGTATTGGCATTAAATTCTATCTGGCTTAAATATAAGAAAGTGGTTTAAAAAGAGAAATTTCCGGTTCTCATATCAATACAGGTAGCCAAGGGTTGTTTTTTAGGGTCATCGATATAAGGAATAGAATCTACCAGCAGCGGTTTTCCGGAAATAAAAATAACGGAAAGGTAAATTCCACTGTTCATAAAAACTCCTCCCGCTAATCCGGCAGCCACAGCCAATCCTACATTAAAAATATTGTTATTGCGCCTTGTAGTATTTTCAACATATCCTGAAATAACAAAACCAGTTCCTCGTTTTTCAATTGGTATTAATGACTCCTGGCTGTATTTATATATTTCACCATCCTTGCAAATGCCCCATACGTTCAATGTATCTTTCTGGCCGTTTTCTGCTACATTAACTAATTTTAATTTTTTCTTTTTACCAACAACCGTTTCATAATTTTTTATAGAAGGTTTATTGGCTAGAAATTCAGCATAACTGCCATACGCACCTTCCCGGTAAATACTATCAACCAATATCTGAGCGATTGTTTTTTGTGCAACCCTATCAGTTATTTGTTCAAGAGTCAATATATCAAGAGTTTGATCAGGTAAATCTTTTCCTTGTAACAATGTTCTTCTTAAAAGAACTCTTAACGCATTTTCCAGGTCGGGCCCATGACCACCACCCATATTCAAAATAAGAAATACCGTATCTATTGTGCATACTTTTTTGAATAAATTTCCATCAAATGAAATATAAGCATCTGCATAAAAGCGGGTGTAGGAGCAGTCAATTGTGGCAATAGCAAGATTAATGCCCATAGAGGAATGGTCTGTAGCACCCAATTTAGCACCAAACCTTAAATCGTTTATCACCCAAAATATGGTTGCACCATCTTTTTTATATTCATGTTTATACATCCTGTTTACCTGTTTCTGCAAAATTTCGGTAAGTGGTTTCTTAAATTTCAATGTTGCAATTGAATAGTCCAGGCCCTTGTGAGCATAGCCCATTCTTACGCTATCACTAACACTTTGTAATATCCTTATGCCCGAAACGTGAATGGAATTTTCCGGAAACTCCGCAATCGGTAATTCAGGCATATCAATTTTTACAAACTTCTCTTTAATAGCTGGCCCTTTTTCTTTTTGGGCCTTAACTGAAACTAGGCAAAATGTCAATAAGAATAGAAAGAGTGTTTTCATGATTTTATATTTGCCGATTAAACGGACAAAATTCATAAGCTGTATTTAACTGATATAGCTAAAATTACTTCAAACAGTTTAATTTCAGGCCCTAAATTACGTTGGTGAACATTCAGGAAATCTTAAAGCAATATTGGGGCTATGATAATTTTCGTCCGCTGCAGGAAGATATCATTAATGCAGTACTGGAAGGAAAAGATGTGTTGGCATTATTACCAACAGGCGGAGGTAAATCTGTTTGTTTCCAGGTACCAGCTCTGGCAAAGGATGGCGTGTGCCTGGTAATCAGTCCGCTTATTGCCTTGATGAAAGACCAGGTAGAGAATTTAAAGCAGAGAGGCATCCCTGCCTTAGCCATTTACTCAGGTATGAGTTTTATTGAAATAAAAAAAACTTTGCAAAATGCAGCATACGGTAATTATAAATTCCTGTATGTATCACCCGAGCGGTTGGAAACAAACTTGTTTTTGGATGCATTGTCATCTATGAATATTAATCTGATCGCTGTTGATGAAGCGCATTGTATTTCTCAATGGGGATATGATTTCAGGCCGCCCTATATGCGTATAGCAACCATCAGGGAATTGTTGCCGCAGGTTACAATTCTTGCATTAACAGCATCAGCTACAAAAATTGTACAGGATGATATCTGCAACAAGCTTCTTTTTAAAATTGAACATACACGGTTTCAGCAATCATTCGAAAGGCCTAATCTTTCTTACTCAGTTTTTAATGTGCCTTCAAAACAAAATAAATTACTGGAGATCTTGAAAAATGTTCCGGGCACAGCAATCGTTTATTGCAAAAGCCGTAAGCATACCCGGGAGATCGCTGACCTCCTCAGGTTAAATAAGATCAATGCAGATCATTATCATGCAGGATTGAATAATGAGGAACGTACTGCCAAACAACAAAACTGGATCAACAATAAAACCCGGGTGATTGTAAGCACCAATGCCTTTGGTATGGGCATTGATAAACCCGATGTGAGGGTAGTTGTTCATTACGATGTTCCTGATTGCCTGGAGAATTATTACCAGGAAGCAGGTCGTGCAGGCAGGGATGGTAGGAGATCTTATGCTGTTTTGTTATACAATAATAAAGAACTTGAAAATTTACAGGAACAATCAAATATCCGTTTTCCAAAAGAAGAAGATATCAAAGCAGTGTATGTTGCCCTTATGAACCACCTGCAGGTACCCGCAGGCTATGGTGAGGGGTTAAGCTATGATCTTGACATTTCCCTTTTTGCTTCAGCATTTAAATTAAATATACTTACAGTTACCTATGCCATTAAAGCACTGGAGCAGGAAGACATCATTAGTTTTAATGAGATCTTTTTTAAACCCTCAACAGTTGTATTTACAACCAACCGTGAAGAGCTTACCGATTTTGAAAAACAATATCCTGCATTGGAACCTTTGATAAAAGGATTGCTGCGGTCTTATGAAGGCATTTTTGATTTTCCTGCTACGGTTTACGAAAGCCAGCTTGCAAAATTCATTCAGGCAGATGTACAGGACCTGAAAGGAGGCTTGAAAAAGCTGAACGATCATGGAATATTGAACTATGCTGCACAGAAAGATACTCCCCAGCTAACCCTGTTGCAAAACAGGATGTATAATGATAACTACAGGATCAATATGAAAGATTACCTGGAGCGCAAGTTGAAATTTGAAGAAAGGGTAAATGCCATGATTGCTTATGTAATAAAGACGGCGGGCTGCCGAAGCCAGCATATTGCTGCTTACTTCAACGATGTAAAAATAAATGCATGCGGTATCTGCGATAACTGCATAAATGAAAAAGTCATTTATATTTCAACGGAAGAGTTTAACAGCATCATGAATGAGATCATAAGGATCACGAAAGAAAAAACAGTTTCCATTGATGAGGTATTGCTGGCGCTAAAGGCTGTAAAAAAAGAAAAGACATGGCGGGTTATTGATTACCTGCAGGCAGAAGGAAAACTTAAAATGTATAATGATGGAAAATTCGGTATTACGGGATGATCAGGGGTGGCTAAAAATAAAAAAAGGGACCAAGATAGAAATCTAGTCCCGCTTTAAAATCCAATATCCTATGAAAAACCGAAACGAAGATAATGGGGTTTTTACTATTATGCAACATTTTTATCAAGTATTTTTAAAAAAGAAGCTGGTAATAAATGTGTAAAAAATACAAGGAAGTATTTTTCTTCCAGCAGAAAACACATTGATAATCAAGTTATTATTTGCTGCGCTAGGTCTTATTCCGTGGTTTTGTACTTACCGGATCTATACAAAAAACTTGCCCCCTGGTACCATGCAATTGCCTCATTGATCAGGCTATCCGGGCCAGATATTAGGGTATTGTCCCCAGTTATAAAATCAGTTATATAAGTTTTGACATGCTTGCGGGGTGATAATATGACCATTTTATCATTCTTAATATACCCTATCTCCTGGTATGTACTTATAAAAGCACGTTCATTTCCCGGGTACATATTGTAAACATCGTAGCCCATAAACCTGCTGGTATAATTCATGTTCATCAACCCTAAAATGGTTGGGGCCAGGTCAATCTGGCTCACCAGCCGGTTCTCTATTGCCGGTTTTACTAATTGAGGTGCATAAATAATGCAGGGTATATGATACCGGTTTACAGGAAGGTCGGCTTTACCTGCACTTTTTGCACAGTGATCTGCAACTATTACAAATAAGGTATTATTAAACCAGGGTTTATGCTTTGCATCCTGGATAAATTTATGAATGGCATAGTCTGTGTATTTAACTGCACCCTGTATAGAGTGATATGCAGGGTTTATGTTAATGTGGCCATCAGGATATGAATATGGCCTATGATTGCTAACCGTCATAATATGGTTAAAGAACGGTTTCCCAGTCCTGAAGCTTTCATCACATTGATGTAAAGTAAAATCAAACGAAGCCTCATCATCAACACCCCATGCAGTGCTCAGATGTACCAGGCTGTCTGGTATATCCCGCTCATCCAATACCCTGTAGCTGCTGTTACTGAAAAATTTACCCATGTTATCAAAGAAGGAATTGCCTCCATAAATAAAATTCACATCATACCCTTTTGACTGTAATACACTCCCTATTGTAAACATTCCGGTATTTCCAGGCCTTCTTACAATAGATTGACCTGGTGTTGGAGGAATTGCGAGCGCTATGGCTTCCAGGCCCCTTACTGTTCTGGTGCCGGATGCATAGAATCTATCAAAAGACAAACTGTAGGGTACAAGTGAATCCAGGTATGGCGTAATATTCTCATTATTACCAAACTCTTTTAAATAATCTGCACTATAGCTTTCAACAGTTATCAGCACTATGTTCCATTTATGCTCCGGACTGTCATTTTTTATTTCCCGGTCTATACTTAAAGAGTCATTGCCGAAGGTGGCATTAGGTGCCTTCAACATACTTCTTAATATCTTAAAATTGGCTGTATCATTCCTGGTTAAATAAAATTTATTGTACTCTATTTCATTATTCCAGAAAGCAAAACCAAATTCATAAATACCATTGCCCCCCAATTCATTTACATAATTATTATTACTGCTGTTCTTAATGTGGTTGTTTACCAAAAAATAGGCGGCAAGCGGAAACAACATAAAAATCAAAAAGAAAACTGTTCTTTTTGCAAAATGCATACTTACCTGCTGCGAAATGATAAGTTTTTTTCTTACCAGGAAAACTATCCCCGTTGTTGCTATAATGATCCCGGCACTGATAAGCGGAATATTATATGACTCCCATATATTACCCAACACTTCGTTTGTGTAAACCAGATAATCTACTGCAATAAAATTATAGCGTACATTAAACTCCTGCCAGAAAATGATTTCTCCTCCAACATTTAGCACCAGTAAAATTGTTACTAAAAAGAAAAGTATGAAGAGGGGAATACGCTGCCACTTTTTTTGATACCAGCTATCTTTCACAAGCCAGCAATACAGTGCAACAGGAATAGCAAAAAAACTGCTAACTACCAGGTCGTAAAATAAACCTATAAAAAAAATGCCCAGTAAACGGAGAACGGTAAGCTCCACATTTGGCCAGCTGATGATCAATAAGGTTACCCTGGTAATAAAACTCAGTGTCAACAGAACCCCGGCTAATACTGCCAATGGTCCAAAACGATGCCTGAAAACAGAACTTATATCTTTCATGGTAAAACTACTAATGCATTTGCAGCAAATGAATGCCATTAATCACCCTTTTATATGATTTAAAACCAGTTACTGCTCTTTTTACTTCTGCTGCGGCCACCTAAGCCCAGGGCACCCAATAAGGAACGGACAATGGTATTGCCAGCCGTACGCACCATACTTTTTACGATGGTATTATTGGCTACTTTTTCCAGAGTTGATCGTTCTTCCTTTTTTGCTTTGCCGGGTTTTGTACTTTCTTCCCCGGCAGATCTTTCTGCAGCTTCCTGCAGTTTTGCTGTTAATATCTCGTAAGCACTTTCTGTATCAATTGTTTGGTTATACTTGGCAACCATCTTCGATTTTGAGTTGATTGCCTCAATTTCTTCTTCCGTCAATACATCCATCCGGCTGCGGGGGGCACAAAGCATGGTATGTGCAAGCGGAGTAGGGATACCTTTTTCATTGAGCATGGTTACCAATGCTTCGCCAATACCCATTTGTGTGATCAGGTCCTCTGTTTTATAAAACTCAGTTTCAGGATAATTCTCTGCCGTTTGTTTGATAACCTTCCGATCGGCTGCTGTAAAGGCACGCAATGCATGCTGCACTTTTAATCCTAATTGCGCTAATACACTTGCCGGCACATCCATCGGGTTTTGTGTACAAAAGAAGATCCCGATCCCTTTTGAACGGATCAGTTTTACAATGGTTTCAATCTGCTGCAACAATGCATCGCTGGCTTCATTAAAAATAAGATGTGCCTCATCAATGAACATTACCAGCTTTGGTTTGTCGAGGTCACCTTCTTCGGGACAACTTGCATATAACTCTGCCAGCAATTGCAACATAAAGGTTGAAAATAATTTGGGTTTATCCTGCAGGTCGGTAACCCTTAATATGCTGATCATACCTCTACCGTCATCAGCGATCCGCATCAGGTCATCTACTTCAAAACTTTTTTCTCCAAAGAAGATATCAGCACCCTGTTGCTGTAGTTCGATCACTTTTCGCAAAATGGTTCCTGTGGAGGAAGTTGAGATCTTGCCGTATATCTTTTCGATCTCTGCCTTGCCCTCATCACCTATGTATTGTAATATCTTGATGAAATCCTTTAGGTCAAGCAGTGGCAATTGGTTATCATCACAATATTTAAAGATCATGGCTACTACCCCGCCTTGTGTATCATTCAGTTCTAATATCTTGCTAAGTAAAATGGGACCGAACTCACTTACTGTAGCCCGCAGGTGTACACCTTTCTCACCCGTCAATGTCATCAATTCCGCCGAAAATAAAGCTGGCTTGAATTCCATATTTAATTTCTGGTATCGTTCTTTGATCTTTTCATTTTCTGCCCCTATCGCTGCAATGCCGCTAAAGTCTCCTTTAATATCCATCACCATCACAGGCACACTGTTATCACTTAAAAATTCGCTGATGACCTGCAAGGTCTTTGTTTTACCCGTACCTGTTGCACCGGCGATGAGCCCATGGCGGTTCATTGTTTTAAGCGGCAGGTAAATCCCCGCCTCCGGAACAACTTCTCCATCCAGCATAGCAGCACCCAGCTTAACAGACTCGCCTTTAAAAGTATATCCCTTATTTATTGCTTCAAGGAACTTGCCTGTACGGTAGGCAGGTGCTTCTTTATTTGCCATCGAAAACTATTTTTTGAAAGATACAAACTGTAATTTGAATGTATAATAAGTATTTTAACAGCCGGGGTGTAAATTTGTTGAGATGAAGAATAAGCTAATCATTTTTTCCGTTGTCCTTATTTTGGTGATCATTGCCAGTGCATTTTTTGAAAAAGAAAGCGCTGAGATCAAAACCAAAGCCGGCCTGGGTAAAAAATTATTTTCAGAAAGGATACTATCAAAAGATTCCTCGGTAAGCTGTGCAAGCTGCCATATTCCCCAATATGCCTTTGCGGATACCGTTCCATTTAGTATTGGTATTGGCGGAAAACTTACCAGCCGTAACACACCTTCGGTTTTAAACATGAAGAACCGCCCATATTATTTTTGGGACGGGAGAGCAGCTTCGCTGGAAGAACAATGCCTGATGCCGATTAAAAACCCTGATGAAATGGGACTGCCCATTGATGAAGCGGTTAAAAGATTGAATGCTTCAGCGGAATATAAAAAGCTTTTTAAAAAGATATTTAACCAGGCGCCCGATGCCAGGAACCTGGCTGCAGCATTCGCAGCCTTTGAACAGACACTGGAAACTGTTGACAGCAAATTTGATGACTGGAGTAACAACCTGAAAAAATTATCTCCATCCGAGGAAAGAGGAAGAGCACTTTTTGTGGGCGATAAAGCTAAATGCTTTGAGTGCCATCGTATGGAAGACTTTACCACAGATGAATTTAAAAATATCGGGCTTTACAATGGCAGCAATTTAAATGATGCCGGACTTTACAATCTCACAAAAAAAGAAGCCGATCTTGGAAAATTTAAAACCCCAGGGCTACGCAATATTGCTGTTACTGCTCCTTATATGCACAACGGCATGTTCAATACACTGGAAGAAGTGATGGACTACTATAATGACCCGGCTAAATTTGTACCTGATGCCATCAATATTGATGATGCACTGAAAAAACCACTGGGCTTAACGGAAAAAGAGAAAAAGGATATTATTGTCTTTTTAAAAACCCTGACAGATAAAAAATATTTGCGGAGAAAATAGTCATTTGTTATTGGTCATTGTTGCAGTTTTGTAGATTTAATACTATTTTGAGTTTTTAAACCGTACCATATGCTCTTGCTTGAGGAACTCAAAGTATAAGGCCTTGCCATGGAAATTGGTGAGCTGGCTTTTAATGTTACTGCTAAATGGGATATTTTTAATAAGAAAAGTTTAGGTGACCAATACCTTAGAGCAGCTGATTCAATAGCATTAAATATTTCCTGAAGGCTATGGCAGGTATCATTATAAGGAGAACAAAAACTTCTGCTGGTATGCATGTGGTTCCCTCTTTGAAACAAAGACTGCCAACCAAAAAGCATTCAACCGCAAACTAATTTCAGAGGAAGAGTTCTCTGAAATTTTAAATAAACTCAATCAATGCCATATCCTCCTGAACAGTTATATAAAAAGCATAGGTCAATCCAATTGAGGTACAAATGACTAATGACCCAATGATGCAAAATCAACGCTGATAACTCGAATGATCGTTCTAATGGATACTTTGACCAATGACTTATGTCCCAGGTCCTATTTCTAATGCTTAATGTTCAATAACTTTAATGACCCCTATCATAGTACCAATTTTTACCCTTTAACAAAAAATTAGGCACTATATTCGCTGTAATAAATAAGATTTAATTTTATTTGCTCATAAACTACGCAAAATATGGAACCTATAAAGCCGCAAATTCTTTTATGTGAGGATGATACTAACCTCGGTATGGTACTCAAGAACTACCTGGAACTGAATGACTACAGCGTAACATTGGAGAGAGACGGCAAGCTGGGGCTTGCTGCATTTCAACGTGAAAAATTCGATCTCTGCCTGTTGGATGTAATGATGCCCAATATGGACGGATTTACCCTTGCAGAAGAGATACGTGATGTTAATCCCGATGTGCCCTTGTTCTTTTTAAGTGCAAAGACCATGAAAGATGATATCATCCAGGGCTATAAGCTTGGCGCCGATGATTACATTACCAAGCCTTTTGACAGCGAGGTATTGCTCCATAAGATCAAGGCAATACTAAAGCGTAATGAAGAACTGCACCGTGAAGAAGTGAATGCAGAATACGACCTGGGCAAATACCATTTTAATCCACGCCTGCGTGAACTGACGATTGAAGGCAAAACACAGACCCTTTCTCCAAAAGAGAATGAACTGTTGAAAATGCTGAGTGAATATAAGAATGACCTGCTTAGTCGTGAGATAGCATTGAAGAAGATCTGGGGCAGCGATACTTATTTTAATGGTCGCAGCATGGATGTATATATTGCCAAGTTGCGTAAATATTTAAGGGAAGATCCTGCATTGGAAATTGTAAATATCCATGGCAATGGCTTCAGGTTGGTTGTTACAGAATAAATATTATATAGGTCTCACGGCTTTGAGTCGTCTTGACCCTTAAAGAATAAAAGCTGCTGCTGAAAAGCGGCAATTTTTATTTTACAGCCAGCATTAGCTTTTCCCAAAACAAATTATCAAATGAGGATGGTCCCAAAACCGCATCGCCGGTATCATCTCCATGACGGACCACTACCAGGTCTTTGGATGGAATAACATAGATCTTTTTATCTCCCTTGCCTAAGGCAGAGATCAAATCAGCAGGAGCTTTAGGATTAAGCATACCGGGGATCACCAACGTAGAATTGGGAACCATAAAAGAGGACTTCCCGTTTAACCACCACAGGTAACCATAAGAATTATTCAGGTTCTGCGAGGTATTGGTCATGGCCATAAAATAATTTTGGTCGGTCATGATCTGTGTTCCGTTCCAGGTGCCTTTGTTCAAGGTCAATAAACCAAAGCGGGCCATATCCCGGCTGTTGAGCCATAATACATAATTGTACCAGGTAAAATTCCGCATCCCGATCTTATCTGCCAGTTTGGTTTTAGTGTAGGCATTGTAATTAGTTGCTGTAGCATTGGCGATAACATGCTGCAGAAGCCGGTAGGGTGCATTGTAATAATACCAGAAAGAGCCGGCATCTGCTTTGTAAGTGAGGCAGGAAGCTGTTACACAATTATCATCCGGTACATTGTATTCCAGCCCGGTGGTCATGGTTAACTGGTGCCTTACTGTAATAAGATTTTCTTTTGCCAGTGGTGCTGATGTCCACCCATTACCGAGGTACGTGCTTGTTTTATTATTGATGTTCAATTGGCCTTCCTGCTGTGCTATGCCTGCTAAAAATGCCGTAACGCTCTTACCAGCCGATGCGATAAAATACACCGTATTCTTATTCCATCCGTTCCAGTAATTTTCTGTAACGATGCGGCCTTTGTAAAGTATGATAAGCCCAAAAGTATTTTTAGAACCGGCATAGGCAATGGCTTCATTTAATTTTGTTACATCCCAGCCAAGGGCCTGTGCTGATAAAGTTTCCCAGTCTTCACCAACAATTGGCGGAAAGTACATGGTTGTTGGTGCCGGGGTAATAGGTGTATTTAATCCATCTTTACTGCACGATAGTATAGTCATGCTGATGAATACCGCAGTTAATATTGACTTCATAGTATAAGTTCAGACCGGAATTTAATATAGAAGTTTAAACGGGCATAGTGATTATTTACCATCTGTAAAGAGTAAATGCTCATTGCCGCCAAAGGATGACCTTTTACCAAGGTGCTCGTATGCTTTTGCAGTTGCTTCCCTGCCCCGGGCAGTTCTTTGTAAAAATCCTTCCTGTATCAAAAATGGTTCATACACTTCTTCAAGTGTGCCCACTTCCTCTCCCACTGCTGTTGCTATTGTAGTAATTCCTACGGGGCCTCCTTTAAATTTTTCAATGATGGTTTGCAGGATCCGGTTATCCATTTCATCAAGCCCATGCTTATCTACATTCAATGCCTTTAATGCATGTTCAGTAATGCCCAGGTCAATTACGCCATTTCCGATCACCTGTGCAAAATCCCTCACCCGTCGTAAGAGCCCGTTGGCAATACGGGGTGTACCCCGGCTACGGCCCGAGATCTCTTCTGCAGCATCACTGGTAATTTTTGTTCCCAATATTTTAGAGGAGCGGAGAATGATATTTTTCAGGGTTACTGCATCATAATATTCCAGTCTTGATTTTATGCCAAAACGTGAAAGCAATGGGGCAGTCAACAAGCCACTCCGGGTAGTAGCACCTATCAATGTAAAAGGATTGAGATTGATCTGTACACTCCGGGCATTGGGGCCGCTGTCGATCATGATATCAATCCTGAAATCTTCCATGGCAGCGTATAAATATTCTTCCACTACCGTACTCAATCTATGTATCTCATCAATGAACAAAACATCGTTAGGCTCTAAGTTGGTAAGCAGGCCTGCCAGGTCGCCGGGCTTTTCAATTACGGGGCCGCTGGTCTCTTTAATGCTTACGCCAAGTTCATTGGCAACGATCCTGGATAAGGTTGTTTTACCCAGGCCCGGTGGGCCATGAAATAGGATATGATCCAATGCCTCTCCCCGCATTTTAGCCGCCTTGATGAATATGGTGATATTATCAATGATTTGGGCCTGGCCCGAAAAATCAATGATCGCCGATGGCCTGATGGTATTCTCAAATTCTTTCTCCGCAGAATTCAGGTACTCAGATTCATTATTTAAATTGGGGTTAGCCATGTAAGATCCTTTATTGGATTTTGTAAAACTAATCATTAATCACTAAATATTTTTTACAGGCATGGGCTGGTTTTAGTGCAGCAATAATACAGGCAAATAGGTAGCAATATGATTTTTGTCATATGATAACTGACAAAGCCAACCTCTTAAACCAACATTTCGCCATTAATCAAAACAGCCTGTAAATTCAGTATATTGGGCGGTAATATTGCACTATGAGTAAAAGGAATATGAGATATTGGCTCTGCCAGGTAACTGGTTGGGGGGTGTGGGGCCTTATCCTCCTGTACTTTAATTTTGTTGTGTTTGGAGACATGTTTAAAGAACAGGGAGGCGAAAAAGAATATCTCATCAGCCTTTCCATAATGCTGTTATCGGGTGTATTAAGCACCCACCTGCTCAGGTTCATCATCAAAAAAACAAACTGGTTAAAATTCTCTTTCGACAGGATATTATTAATGTTTATCCTGTCGGTTGGGGCAACAGGCACATTGCTGTATTACGGCAGTAATTACTTAGAGCGGATCTCGGGCTATTCTTATGATGACCATGTGAACAATAAACGGCTGGGTAAGGCCAGGAAGATGGAAGCTCAATTCGGGCTTGATTCAATTGCATATTACAAGGATGCCAGCTTTACCAAAGACAGCAGTATTAAAAAAGGGGTCTTCGAGATCAAGAAAGCTACCGGCTGGAGCCGTAATAAAAAAGGGGACTGGGTGTTTGAAAACAAATCCGACCTGGTAGGTATTTATTACAGGCTGATGCTGATAGCCATCTGGATGCTGATCTACATTGTTTACCATTACGTAGAAAAGAACAGGAACGATCAGTTTGACCGGCTTAAACTGGAGACCACGGTTAAAGAGCTTGAATTAAAAACGATCAAATCGCATATCAACCCACATTTTATCTTTAATTCATTGAACAGTATCCGTGCGCTGGTGGATGAGAACCCTAAACGGGCCAGAAGGGCCATAACCGAATTAAGTAATATTTTGCGAAGCAGTATGCAGGCTGAAAAATCGGAAACCGTAACACTGGAAAGAGAAATGGATATTGTAAAGGATTATCTGGCATTGGAACAGATGCGCTTTGAGGAAAGGTTGAAGATAGAATTCGAGATCGACGAAGACACACTGCAGCAACCCGTGCCGCCGATGATGTTGCAAACGCTGGTGGAGAATGCCATTAAGCATGGTATCAGCAAACAGATCAAGGGTGGTGTTGTACGGGTGATAGCGGCATTTAAGGACAAAAATATGGTACTGTTGGTACAAAACACGGGGCAATTATCAACCACACCCAATGACGACGGCTTTGGTATAAAAAGTACGCAGGATAGATTAAATTTGATGTACCATGGAAAGGCAGTTTTTGAGATCAGGAACCTGGGGAATACTATGGTTGAATCAAAAGTGATGATCCCTGTAACTGTTTAAAAATATATTCAACCTGCCTGCGGTAGGCAGGCTCAAAAAAACATATCACATTATGCAAAAGGCTTTAATTATAGATGATGAACGATTAGCCAGGAATGAACTAAAAAAGTTATTGCTCGAGTTCCCCGAAATTGAAGTAGTAGGTGAAGCAACTAATGCGGCGGAAGGGCTGGAAAAGATCGAGAGCCTTTCCCCCGACCTTATCTTTTTAGACATACAGATGCCTGGCAAGTCCGGCTTTGATATGCTTACCGAACTTGACAGTGCGCCACAGGTGATCTTTACAACCGCCTATGATGAATATGCATTAAAGGCTTTTGAAGTAAATGCGCTTGATTACCTGATGAAGCCGGTGGAACCCAAGCGCCTTGCCGATGCCATCCAGAAATTACACCTGGCCGAAGAAAAAGAAATGGCTGCTGCAATGGCCGGCATTAACCGCGGCATACTTAGTGATAAGGACCAGGTATTTGTAAAGGATGGCGAACGTTGTTGGTTTGTAAAACTGGGCGAAGTAAGATTATTTGAAAGCGTAGGCAATTATGCCAAAGTATTTTTCGGCAGCTACAAACCTTTAATATTAAAATCGCTTAATGCACTGGAAGAAAGGCTTGATGATAAGATTTTCTTCAGGGCTAACCGCAAGCATATTGTGAACCTGCGCATGATAGAAAAGATAGAACCCTATTTTAATGGTGGACTTCTGCTGGAACTGCAGGGAGGTGAAAAGATAGAAGTAAGCCGCAGGCAGGCGGTGAAGTTTAAGGAAATGATGAGCTTGTAAGGAGGCCCCTCCTAAATTTAAACCAACCCTATAAGGTTTTTTGAATGCTCTACAAATCAAAGACTTTATCCGGATCCAAGGATACAAACAATTAAAAGCTAATTTAAACCTTATAGGTTTTTAAAAAATCAAAATGAAGAAAATATTTTTAACACTTACAGCAGGCTTGATTGGTCTGCTTTCTTTTGCACAAAAAATTGATAAGATCATTAATGCCAAAGAAGTGGAGCGTATTGAAAAAATACTTTCGGCAGATGATATGCAGGGCCGTAAAACTTTTACACCCGGTATTGATAAAGCCGCAGATTTTATTGCTGCTGAATTTGCAAAAAGCAAACTGGAATTTTTTGGAGATAACAAATCCTATTTCCAGGAAATTATCATGACCAAAACTAAAACACTGGAAATAAACGGAACCCTCGATGGCGAAACGCTTAACATTAATAATACAGTGATCAATTCTTCCATAGCCGATATGCATATGCATGGCCTGGCAGGTTATGAGATCGTAATGGTAAAAAAAGATGATGATTTGAGTAAGATGATATCACCCTTATCCCAATCAAAGAAGAATTTATTGATACTGATTGATACTTCACATAAAAATTTGTTCAAACGCATACAATGGGTTACCGCCCGGGACAAATTCCCATCAGCCTTTACCCAGGTTTTTGTATTAACCGCCAATACAGCTCCTAAAGCCCTTAACCTGCACGCTAAAAACGAGATAACCGAAAAGAAATTAAAGAATGTTGTGGGCATCATACCCGGCAAAGGCAAAAAAGATGAGTATGTAGTTTTCAGCGCTCATTACGATCATATTGGTATTGGCAAACCTGATAAGAATGGCGACAGTATCTATAACGGCGCTAATGACGATGCAGCAGGTACAACGGCTGTGATGATGCTTGCCAAATATTTCAGCACATTAAAGGACAATGAGCGCACCATTGTTTTTGTTGCCTTTACTGCCGAAGAGATCGGTGGTTATGGAAGCCGCTATTTCAGCCAGCAGTTAAACCCGGATAAGATAATGGCCATGTTCAATATTGAAATGATAGGCACTGCCAGTAAATGGGGAACTAAAAGCGCATTTATTACAGGCTTCGATAAAAGTGATATGGGTACCATTTTACAAAAAAACCTGACCGGTTCTAAATTTAAATTTGAACCTGATCCTTACCCCTTGCAAAAATTATTTTACCGCAGCGATAATGCAACACTGGCTGCATTGGGCGTACCTGCACATACCATCTCCACCGCTAAAATGGAACAGCCACCCAATGAAGAACCGCATTACCACAAGGCTAGTGATGAGATACAAACGCTTGATATGAAAAATATGGCAGAGATCATCAAAGCCATTGCCATCAGCAGCAAAACTATTGTTAGCGGAAAGGACACGCCTACCCGGATAGAGAAAGAAAAGTAAAAATTACATAGTTTATAAAGTAGTTACAATTTACCTATACGTTTAAAAAATATCAGCCCTCGTGTTAAATCCATTGCACTATGTGCATCATTTTTTTCAACATACCCTTTTTTGCCCAATGCGATAACTGCTTATAATAAAGCCCTGGCCGGTTCTTTGGGCGGAGATAATTATGGAATGGAAAAGTACAGAAAGCACCAGGGCTGATTCAAATTTCTTAAAAAATAAGCATCCTCATTTAAAAGAATGCCTCCAAAAAAGATGGCATTCTTGTATGCTCCAAAAAAAATGCATTTAGCTTTTTTAATAAAATTAATGAAGGGAAAGGCATCACCAGTTTATAAGAAATCTTAATAAAATAAACGGTTTTTGCTAAAATTTTATAATGGCCTATCTTCAATTAAATTATTCCATCACCTCCATGAATGTTGTTAAAGACCAAAATTTTTCTTTAGAAAGTCTGGAGTATTATTTTAACCAGTCATTTGCTCCTTTTGCCATTCTTACAGGACCCGATTTTGTTTTTGCTTTTGCCAACCAGGCTTATATAAAGCTAATGAACGGCAGGCAGCTTGTAGGAAAACGTGTTGAAGAGGCAATCCCTGAATTAAAGGGGCAATCATTTTTATCTTTTTTAAGTTCAGCGTATGAAACCGGGGAACCATATCACATGCCCGAGATTGAAGCCATCGCAATTTTTGAAGGTGATACAGAACCATCTACCCGGTATTTTAATCTTTTGTACACGCCGTATAAAAAACCATCGGGTGAAATAGCAGGGATATTAGCATCGGGCTACGACATAACAAAAGAAGTAGAATTAAAAAGAAAAGAAGAAAAAGAAATTTTAGATTTCCAGGCCTATAATCTTTTTATGCAGGCTCCTGTAGGGTTTTCTTTAGTACTTGGAAATGATCATCGGTTGGTAGTGGCTAATGCCACCGGCTTAAGCATAGCTGGTAAAGGCCAGGAAATTATTGGAAAAACCGTCAGCGAAATTCTTCCGGAAATTGAAAACCAGAGATATATTGATTTACTGGACAGGGTAAAAAATAGTGGGGAAACTATTAAGCTGGTGGAAAGCCCGGTAACATTAATAAAAAATGGAAAAGAAGAAACCCTATTTGTTAATCTTATTTACCAACCTTATTACGAAGGAAAAGAAATAGCAGGTGTTTTATCGATCTCTACAGATGCAACGGAGCAGGTGCTGGCCCGTAAAGATCTTGAAAGATTAAGTAACCGATTTGAAACCCTTGCCAACAATATTCCCAACCTGGCCTGGATGGCCAATAGGGATGGATGGATATTTTGGTATAATAACCGATGGTATGATTACACCGGTACTACACCTGAGCAAATGGAAGGCTGGGGCTGGAAATCGGTACATGACCCTGAAAAATTGCCCGAAGTAGTGGAAAAATGGCAATTGAGTATTGATACAGGTAAACCTTTTGAAATGGTTTTTCCAATCAGGGGAGCCGATGGTATCTTCCGCCCTTTTCTTACAAGAGTAATACCTGTGCTGGATGATGAAGGCCATATTATTAATTGGTTTGGCACCAACACAGATATTACCAAGCAGAAAGAACTGGAACAGATGAAAGAAGATTTTATAAGTATTACCAGTCATGAATTAAAAACACCTTTAACTACTATTAAAGCTTATGGACAGATAGCCGAAATGATGCTGAAAAAAAAAGGCGATACCGAAACATTGGGCATGATAGAAAAAATGGGATCGCAGGTTAACCGCCTTACGGCTTTGATTGAAGAATTGCTGGATGTAACCAAAGTAAAACAAGGTAAGTTAACCTATCACGAAACCCTCTTTGATCTTAATAGCCTGGTGAAAGAAGTAATTGATGACATGCAGAATATTATCACAACGCACCAAATAGTAACAGAATTTACCCAACCTGCAAAAGTATATGCAGATAAGGACAAAATAAGCCAGGTGCTAAATAACCTCATCACCAATGCTGTAAAATATTCGTCGGGGCAGGAAAAGATTATTGTAAGCACCAAATTGAAAGATAAAGGTATAGTGGTATCAGTTCAGGATTTTGGATTAGGTATTGAAAAAGAAGATCACGAAAATGTTTTTGAGCAGTTTTACCGCATTAGTGGCAAAAGGTCTACTTTTCCAGGCCTGGGTATTGGCCTGTATATTGCCCGCGAAATTTTAAAAAGGCAGGATGGAAAAATTTGGGTAGAAAGTGAACTTAATAAAGGTTCTATATTTTATTTCTGGTTACCGGTGGTAAATTAAATACAGTAGATGCATGTGCATCAATAACTCATATTGCACTACTTAAGTGATTTCTTGATATCACCCCACTGCGGATTTTATTTTAACTTGGATCCCGGCGGCAGGATAAATTGCAGCATTTATTAAATTAATGAGAGTAATTATAATAATTTTTTCGATCCTGCTACTTTCAATAGCCTCCAATGCCCAAAAATCCGGCACCGGCAACTGGTTTATCTATTTCGGTAACCAACAGCTAAACAAAAAATGGAGCTGGTGGAACGAGGTGCAATACCGCAATTATAATTTTGCAGGCGACCTGCAGCAACTGCTTGTAAGAACAGGCATCAGCTATAACCTAACCGAAAATAATAATAATGTGCTGTTGGGTTATGGTTTCATCCATTCCGAAAACTATAAGACAGGTACAGATAACAAAACAGGTACTAATGAACACAGGCTGTACCAGCAATTCATTACCCGGCAAAATTTTGGCAGGGTATTCATACAGCACCGGTACAGGATTGAAGAACGTTTCCTGCCCACCGATTTCCGAATGCGATTCCGGTATTTTTTAGCTTTTAATATCCCGCTTAATAATAAAACAATGGCGGCAAACACAGTCTACCTTTCCGCTTATAACGAGATTTTTTTAAACGCCAAAAGCCCCCTCTATGACCGCAACAGGCTTTACGGCGCAATGGGTTATGTGATCAATAAAAGTTTTAAAGTGGAAGCGGGTTTTATGTCCCAAACATTAGAGAAAACAAACAGGAATCAGTTTCAAATTGTCCTTTTCAATAATTTATCGTTTATAAAGGCAGACTAGCCCCGGCACCGATTGCCTGGCAAATAGTGCTAAAATCAATTTTTAAAAAGTAGCCGCTAAGGTTTTTAACAGCCCGCCATCTTTACTTATATTCATTCCTGTTTAACGTAAATATTTGACATTTTAATTTTATCTTCCCCATCCTTTCCAAAAATTAAATTACCGTTATGAAAAAATTGATCCCTTTGTTATTTTTTTGCATAGCTTTTGCAAGCTTTCAATCAAAGGCACAAATTGATGCCGGGCTTTTCCGCTTTCCCGATGTATCAAAAACACAGGTTGTTTTTACCTATGGCAACGATATCTGGATCATACCAAAAGCTGGTGGTACTGCCGAAAAATTAAGTTCCCCGGCGGGTGTTGAAAGTTTCCCTAAATTTTCTCCCGATGGAAGAAGGATCGCTTTCTCCGGTAATTATGATGGCAATTCTGATGTTTATACCATTGCAGTAAATGGCGGAGTGCCTGTACGCCTAACATCACACGGCTTTGCAGACCGTGTGGTAGACTGGACCCCCGATGGCAAGCGTGTTGTGTTTGCATCGGGCCGTGAAAGCGGCAGGAACAGGTTCAACCAGTTCTTTACCATTGCTGCTACTGGCGGGCCTGCTGAAAAATTACCTTTTGCATTTGCAGAGTTTGGGTCATATTCACCTGATGGAAAACAAATGGCGGTTACTTTTATTTCCCAGGCATTCCGCAACTGGAAAAGGTATCGTGGGGGAATGAATGCCGATATTCATCTCTTCAATTTTACGAACAACAGCTCACAAAATATTTCAGCGGGCGATATGTCGGCAAACGAATTTCCCATGTGGCAGGGAGATCATATTTATTTTTTATCTGATCGTGGTTCTGAACAACGGATGAACCTGTGGAGATATGCTGTGAGCACTAAAAAATATGAGCAGCTTACAAATTATAAAGATTATGACGTTCATTTCCCTTCGGCCGGCCCAGATGATATTGTATTTGAGCAGGGCGGAAAATTATACCTATATGCTTTTGCATCACAACAGGTAAAGTCGATCCCCATAAATGTTGTAATTGATAAAGCGGGATTAAAACCCAGGTCGGTTACTGTTGACAGGTATATACAGCATGCCAACATAAGTCCTGATGGAAACAGGGTTCTGCTTGAAGCAAGGGGTGATATATTTTCTATGCCCGCCGAAAATGGTTTTGTAAAAAATATTACGCGTAGTACCGGTTCAAACGAACGCTACCCTGCATGGTCGCCCGATGGCAATACCATTGCATACTGGAGCGACCAATCCGGTGAAAATGAATTGTGGCTGGCGCAACCCGGTAAAGATGATGCAGCCAAAAAAGTTACCAGCTTCGGAACAGGTTTTGGTTATAAATTATTCTGGAGCCCTAATAGTAAAAAGATCGCCTTTATAGATAAGGCGATGAAAATAAAAATGTATGATATTGCAAGCGGCAGCATAACAGAAATTGACCAGGCCCTGCGCTTTATGCATGGCGGCTGCGAAGAATTTTCGGTAAACTGGTCGCCCGACAGCCGCTGGTTAACTTATAGCCGCGACCTGAATAATTATCATACTGCAGTATATATTTACGACAGCCGGGAGAAAAAGAACCAGCAGGTTACCAATGACTTTTACAGTTGCGATAACCCGGTGTTCGATACCGAAGGAAAATATATTTACTTCACAACCAACCAATCCTTTACCCCTTACTACAGTGATATTGACAACTCCTTTATTTATGCTAACAGCACACAGATCGCAGCAATATCTTTAAAGAAGATCACACCTTCCATCCTGTTCCCAAAAAATGATACGGTTGCTTTAAAAGCAGATGAACTGGGTGCAGAAAAGAAAAAAGACACCACAGCAAAAAAGCCTGCTTCAACAGCTGTAGATATTGACTTCGACGGCATACAGTTAAGAATGGTTTTGTTGCCAATGGCTGCAGCTAATTACGGTAACCTGGCTTCGGTAAAAGGAAAGATACTCTACCAGAAGTTTCCTAACCTGGGCAGTGCAACAGAAGTGAAAACCTCGCTTAAATATTTTGATATAGATAAGCGTGAAGAGAAAAATATTTTAGACGATATTAATAATTATTGGCTCAATGCCAATACCAACAAGCTGTTAGTACAGCGTGGCAATGCTTATACCGTTATAAAGCCCGAAGAGAACCAGAAATTTGAAAAGACCCTCCGCTTAACTGAAATGGAAATGATGGTGGACCCTGTTGCCGAATGGAAGGAACTCTTTAACGATGCTTGGCGCCTGGAACGGGACTATTTTTACGATCCCAATATGCATGGCGTTAACTGGAGCAATGTAAAAGACCGCTATAGCAAAATGCTGGAAGGGGCTATTACCCGTGAGGAAGTTGATTTTATTATTGGAGAAATGATCGGCGAACTTAATGCCTCACATACCTACCATGGCGGTGGAGATATAGAGAGGACCAATAATAAGAACGTAGGTTACCTTGGTGTTGACTGGGAACCTGCCGGAAATTTTTACAAAATAAAAACCATCATCCGTGGTGCTGCCTGGGATGCAGCCACACGCTCTTCTTTAGACCAGCCAGGCATTGATATCAAAGAGGGCAGTTACATACTTGCAGTAAACGGCATGCCCATTACAACAGACCAGGAACCTTATGCCTTCTTCCAGGGGCTTGACAAAAAAACGGTAGAGCTCACTTATAATTCCACAGCATCCTTTGCCGCTGCAAAAACTGCCATTGTGCAAACCATGGATAATGAATACCAATTGCGTTACCTGGCCTGGGTAGAAGGCAACCGCAAACGCGTTGATGAAGCAACGAATGGCGAAGCAGGATATATTTATGTACCCAGCACCGGCCGTGACGGGCAGGAAGAACTTACCCGCCAGTTCAATGCACAGTGGACAAAAAAAGCACTGGTTATTGATGAACGTTTTAACAGTGGCGGACAGATACCCGATCGATTTATAGAAATGCTTAACCGGGAACCCCTTGCCTACTGGGCTACCCGTGATGGGGCTGCATGGCCATGGCCACCCTATGCACATTTTGGTCCGAAGGTAATGCTGATCAACGGATGGAGTGGCTCCGGTGGTGATGCATTTCCTGATTATTTTAAAAAGAAAGGACTTGGTCCGCTCATTGGAGGTAGAACATGGGGAGGCCTTATCGGCATCAGCGGTATGCCGCTGCTGATAGATGGTGGTAATATCACAGCACCAAGTTTCCGTATGTATAACCCGGATGGAACCTGGTTCAAAGAAGGTTATGGTGTGGACCCCGATATTGCCATTGATGAAGACCTTGGACAAATGAGTAAGGGAATTGATCCGCAATTGGAGCGTGCCATTACAGAAATAAAAGCAGCTTTAAAAAATAAAGGATATTCTGCCCCTAAGCAACCGGGATATGAGAAAAGGAATTGAAGGGGTTTCATACACATAAGAATCAGCATCCATAGTTGCGTTAAGCCCAACTATGGATGCGGTATTTGTTGCTGGCTTACTTGGCCCCCTTCACCATTGCAACCAGGGCAGCATTTACACAGTTGCGTGGTTGAAATTACCCTTGAAATGAGACCGGTCGTGAAAATATCCCCGAACTAAGAGACTGGCCCGGTAATTGAATTTACCGAAAGTAATATCATTATTAAATGCCGTTACTATGTCCAAACCAAAAGTTCTTATTATTGACGATTGCAGCGATTATCTCAATTTGATGGAGATCGCACTCGAGAGAGCAGGTTTCCAGGCTATAACACAAAGTACTTTCAAAGAGATCAGCAACCTGGTGCAAAAACATAAAATAGATATATTATTACTGGATATGTCAATGCCTGATAAATGTGGTAAGCTATTCTGCAAAGAATTAAAGGCCAACCCGCAGACCAATTATTTTCCCATAATCATGATCTCGGGCTGCCCCGATATCACACATGAATATCCGGAATTCCTTGCTGATGATGCTCTTGAAAAACCTGTAGACTTTAATCTATTGATCGAAAAGATCAACCTGCAGTTGAGAAGGACAGATGCCACATAATATTTTGAAAAATTGACTCCCCTGGTCGGTGTCCCCACCGACCGGAACGATCATTTAAAAAACTTACTACCTGGGCACTGTCCCCACCGACCGGAACGAGCATTTAAAAAACTTCCATATAATGCGTCAATATCCCAAACTCTCTACTCTATGGCAGGTATCCTCATTGATCTGAAGAAACCGAAAGCTTATTTTATTTAAGTATATGCTTTTGCAAAGCAATTTCCAGGTCTTTAAATTTATTTACAACTTTTATAACAAGTCCTTCTTTATTAATAATTATATGAGTAGGATATATCTGTACATTTAGTGTATTGACAATATAATTCTTTTGACCTGATACTACTTTGTAATTAAACAAGTTTGTTGCTAAAAATTTCTGTATCCTCTCCTTTTTATCAAATGCCAGGCTTAAGAAAAGAATGCTGTCATTCTTATATTTTGTCACAAGTGTATTCAGGTCCGGCATTTCTGCTACACAAGGCGCACAACCAATGAACCAGAATTTTAAAACTACCACCTTACCTTTAATATTTATGCTGTCGTATTTATTTCCATCAATATCAGTAAAATTGAAATCGGGGATTGGCTTACCCACCATTTTATGATGCCTGTAAGCATAATGAGCCTTGGATTTTATAGTAGCAGAAATATTTTCACTTACATTGTCAGGCATTTTATAAAGCCTGTAATAAATATTGGTCTTTGTTTGCTGCTTTAAGGGTAAGTAGGTACCCATTAAAAGTGCTTCAAAAAAAACGGTCTTATCCATGGGTTTTGAATCCATGTCTAAAGCAATAAAATCTTCCTCAAGATTCATAACCGGATAATAATACTTAACAAAACCTGGGGCATCTTTTAAAACAATAGCAGGTTCAACTACCGGCTTTCCATATTCGGGTTCTGACATACAGGAAGTAGCCATGATACTCACTAAAATTGCAAACTGGAAAAATAATTTACACATTAATCTATTTTTTAAATCATAAAGCAGCAGGGTATCATAACACACTATAGGGGGTAAATATATCTTTTTTTCGGAAGTGGGTGAGAAAACCAACATCGGAAGTGGTATGGTTACTTTTAAGCAGAAAATAAAAACCTAA
>JBKJMZ010000015.1:0-21124 GCA_046596255.1 Ferruginibacter sp.
CTGGAGCTGGAAATTGTAACCCAATTATTAAAAGGACAACAGGTAACCAGTATTAACGATTATTTTTTAATTGATGTAGACCAGTTTTATGGCATCGAGTACGAAGAATTTCCCAGCGAGATAGCGCCGGTAGCTATGTGGCTGATGGACCACCAGCTGAATGCCATGGCCAGCCTGCAGTTTGGCGAATATTACAAACGCATCCCACTAAAGAAAAGTGCAACCATTGTACAGGGCAATGCGTTGAGGATTGACTGGCAGAGTTTGATTGATCCAATGCCGTGGGAAAAGGAGGAACCGAGGTTTCATTATATTTTAGGTAATCCGCCGTTTGTTGGGGCTAGATTAATGGATGAAAATCAAAGAGAAGATATTAGGAGATTATTTTCGGGAATAGAAAACTATGGAGTTCTTGATTACGTAGCCGGATGGTATAAAATTTCAGCACAATACATTACAAAGTTTAGGGGCAAGGTCGCATTTGTTTCAACTAATTCTATTTGTCAAGGAGAACAAGTTGAAATTTTATGGGGTTATCTTTTTGTACATGAAAAGATTATTATTCATTTCGCACACAGAACTTTTAAATGGAATAATGAGGCTAAAGGTAATGCTGCTGTTTACTGCGTAATAGTTGGCTTTTCAAATTATGAGATTAACGAAAAAATCCTATTTGAGTATGAAAATTTAAATAATGAGCCACTTATGCAATCCGCGAAAAATATAAATGCTTATTTGGTCGATGGAAAGAATGTATTTATACGTAAAAGAAATCAACCTCTTCAAAAAGTACCAAAATTAATTAGAGGCAGTATCCCTTATGATAATGGAAATTTGTTGTTGACAGAGGCAGAAGCTGTACACCTTTTAGAAAAAGACAAAAATTTACAACCTTATATAAAAAAATATGGGGGCTCATATGAAATGATCAATAATAAATGGAGGTTTTGTTTATGGCTAAAAGATATAGAACCTTCAATCCTTAGAGCAACGCCCATTTTGATTGAACGTATTGAAAAAGTAAGAACCTTTAGACAAGCGAGTAAAGGTCAATCTGTTAAAAGCAAAGCTGACGTTCCCTCTTTATTTGGAGACCTAAGGCAACCAACAGGTGAAAATTATTTATTAATACCTAGGCATTCTTCAGAAAAAAGGCAATATATACCGATAGGTTTCATTAGCTGTGATGTTATTCTTGCTGATTCTGCATATGGAGTTCCCAATGCAACAAAATATGAGTTTGGTATTCTCACATCCGAATTGCACATGATTTGGGTTAGATATGTTTGCGGTCGAATTAAAAGTGATTATAGATATTCTGGAACTATCGTTTACAACAATTTCCCCTGGCCCGAAAACTTAACCGACAAACAAAAAGAAGCAGTAGAAAAAGCAGCACAGGCGGTATTGGATGCCAGAGCTGTTTTTCAGAACTCCCCTTCGGGAGCCAGTCCCGATTCATCGGGAGGCAGGGGTGCCAGTTTAGCAGATCTATACGATCCCAACACAATGCCTCCGGTTTTGGTAAAAGCACACCAGGCATTAGATAAAGCTGTTGACCAATGCTACCGCAGTCAGCCCTTTACAAGCGAAGCAAAAAGAATAGAGTATTTATTTGAGTTGTACGATAAATATACGGCTGGGTTGTTTGTGGGAGAGGGGAAGAAGGGGAAGGGAAAAAGTAAAAAGTAAAAAAGTCATTAATTTCAAAATGAGTTTTTATAAGTCTATCAGATCACAGGCACTTCAATGGTTTTTGTCAAAATACAAAAATGACGAGGGTAAAATTTATACTTCTAAATATTATCAGCCCAAAGAGTCCTGGCCCGGCGTAAGTGTATGGTGGCTTAAGATTTCAATGACAGCGGTTAACGATAGCAATTACAAGTACGTTCATTTTTTTCCGCTGTAGGTATCCACACGCATGCTCACCTGCGAACCAGCATACGCCGCCTTCTGGTCTCCGACCAACGGCAAAAAGCTTAAGTATACCCCAAAAAAATGAAAATGTAGTTCAATTTAAATCGCCGTTGGTCGGAGACCAGACAGCGGCAGCTCACGAGAATTTGGGCTACCTTGACTTTATAAAATTTGTGGTTTCGGAAATTACTTAGGCTGTTCTTTCCTAAGAGTAGGATTACCGCTGCTGAAGCTACAGTAGCACAACTGTTCAACATAGCTGCTTCCCGAAATCGGGCTGTAATCGATTTCGGGGCTCCTTTTTTGTTTCTTTTTTGGAGAAGCAAAAAAGAAAATAAAAAAAATGAAACACTGAAAGCTGATGAAACATTTTTTTTTCCGCTGTAGGTATCCGCACGCATGCTCACCTGCGAACCAGCATACGCCGCCGTCTGGTCTCCGACCAACAGCTAAAAGCTTAAGTATACCCCAAAAAAATGAAAATGTAGTTCAATTTAAATCGCCGTTGGTCGGAGACCAGACAGCGGCAGCTCACGAGAATTTGGCGGTGTTCTTGTCTTACACCTTTCTGGCAAGTTTTCCGCAGGATCATTTGATGCTTCCTAAATTTGCTGGATTGTATCCGGTATTTGAAAAATCAATCTACCTTTCGCTGTATAAGCGTAATTTAAATTTCCAGAATTCAATTTAGATGAGATGAATAACAGTAACAGTAAAGTACCAATCCATATAATTGATACAGAAAAAAAGCTGCAGGAGTTTATTGAGCATATAAAAATATCTCCGGAACTTTTTATAGACACGGAGTTTGATGATTTTAATACCCAGTACGGCGTACACCTCCAGCTCATCCAGGTATTTGATGGGATAAGCTGTTTTTTAATTGATACCATCCAGATTAAAAACCTGAATTTATTATGGCCGGTATTTGAAAATGAAAATATCTGCAAGGTTCTTTACTCCGGGGCAAACGATATTGCTATATTAAAAAAGTATGGATGTAATACCAGGAATATATTCGACATTCAGGTTGCTGCGCTACTGTGTAACAGAACTGCAAATTCCTATTCAGCGCTGATACATGCTGAATTTGGAATTGAAATTGATAAGTCGCAGCAAAGATCAAACTGGGGTAACCGGCCACTACATGCCAGCCAGTTAACTTATGCCAGCAACGATGTGATCTACCTGGCCCGTTTAAAAGAAATTTTTTTAGAGGAGATCAGCAAAAAGAATATGCTGCATATATTACAGGAAGAAAATATTTTAATAGAAGCTGCAACTAAAAAGGATTACGAACCGAAACTCAGCGGAAAGCAAAAAAGGATCTTTAACAGTTATGCAAAATCAAAGCTGATGGAATTTAAGATCCTGATCAACTATTACGCAAAACTGCTGAATGTACCTCCTTTTTATATTGTTAGGGATGGGATGCTGGAAGAAATAATTAAGGATAAAATGAGTTTTCTTTCAAGTCCTTTTGTAAAGGGTTTTTATAAAGATGCTTTAAATAATGACCTGTTTAAAAAACAATTTCTGGAGATCGTTCACGCAATTGACTCCAATAGAGGCTGGGAAAATCGGGTTAAAGAAAAAATCAGCAGTGCCGGTATTTTAAATAACTTTAACGATAGCGGGTTGACCAATAAAAGCTTTTTGCCTTTTAAACAATACATTATTACCCGGTATGGAGAAGTGGCAGGAACCAGTATGCTTAATGGGTTATCAAAAATAATTGTAGATGGTGAGGTTAATTGGGAAGATGCCAAACAATATCAAAGAGACTTATACAAGGATTTTATTTCCCGGTAGGTGTGTTCTCTGCGTGAAATTTTTTGTTTCCCGCCCTCAGGGCCCTGTGGGCAGGGGGCGCAGGACATCCGAGAGCGCAGAGATGGCCCTGTTTTCTCTGCCCCTCAGCGTTCTCTGCGTGAAATTTTTATTGGGTATGGTTATTGGGGTTATATTTATCTTAAACCAAACATAAATATGGAAAATTTAGAAAAGAAAAGCCTGATGGAAAAAATGATGAGGGAACTGGAAGACATTGTGAACAGCCAGACCTCACTGCTTAAAAAGATCTCACAACTGGAAGCCGAGAACATTAACCTGGGCAACAGGGTATTAGAAAAACGCCTGCCGGATATACATGAAAAAGTGGATGCGGGTATTGCAGAGATCAGCCTGGTAATGGAGGAGTTTGGCACTGCAAAAGATAAATTCATAACAGATAATAAGCTTGAAGAAGCGTTGCCTGATCCTGGAACTTGATCACAATATATTGAGGAATGGCTTTCTTAGTAGCACTTATTAATAAAGATGCATGACTTATAATAATACTAAAAAAATTATATCCTCCTGGTAGCAGGAGGATATAATTTCCATTGGTGGATATACAACCGGTAAATTGGATCTATTCTGATCAGGAATTTCCGCCGGATCCTGATCCGCCTTGTGAACCACCACCTGATCCACCTTGTGAACCACCACCTTCAGATCCCTCTTCATCACCCCGCCTTGTTCTCAAAAGGGCAGTAGGCAAGAGGCCTTTCCGTATTTCCGCCGGGCGGCCCACGAACACCTTATATTCAATAATAGAGTTTGCTTAATATTGTCTTCGCCCCACTTTATTAATGAAGCCGGGCAATTTATTAAAGCTCATACTAAACCTCCTAAACTTTCCTAACTATCTAAAACCTCTCTACTCACAAAGCTTCAACGCATCCGTACTTTTTGCCGCCATTTGTATCTTATTGATCTTACCTGCCGCATTGTAATAGAGTACCAGTGTACCATAGCCCATCTGGTAGGCTTCCCAATTGGTATCTTTTAGTTTAGGGTGGCCGAGTAATGCAAAAAGATTCTTGCGTGATACACCCATCAGTGCAGGTGATATCTTGCCTTTGAATTTGTCGCCTATCTCAATATATTGCCTGCCTGTAAAAAAAGATATATCCTTGTCTTTGAAAAAAACACCGGCGCAAGTTGTACCTAAATCTGTTTCAACCATGGAAGTAGCGCAGGGAAATTTGGTCTGTATCTCTACTATTGCTGATTTGGTCTGCAGGTCGCTTACTGTGCCGGCCATTACATCTACTGTAAAGCTGGGGCAAACAGCCGTTGCTTTTAACTGTGCACTTACTGCATTGCAGCATATTACACTTATAAAAAGAAAAAAGTAGTTCTTCATTGGTTTTAATTTTTAGATGGTGGAATGATTGAATTTCGGAACAGCTACTGCAAATACCTTGCTAAAAATGGCTGCATCAGCTTTTAAACTCCACTTCAAAGTGGTATTGCAGCAATTGAGCACAGGTAAGCACCTGCCGCAAACCTTCCGTGGGTTTATTATTATCACTAAGCAGTTGCAGGTGGTATTGGTCAAATTCCACTTCTATGATCTCGTAAACCCGGTAACCATTGTCAGGCTTTTCCCTTAAGCGGGAATGAATGGTCAACTGTTTTCCGCAATCCTGTATTGGTTGCCACATGTTTGTATATTTTTAAATGAAAAATGTATGTAATATAGCGTAAATAACGTGCCAGTCTAAATTCTGTATATTCCCGGGATGAGCATGGAGAGATGAAACTAATTTTGGATATTTACATGAAAAGAAAATTAACAAAATGAAATTCTACATTAAAAATATGGTTTGCACCCGCTGTAAAATGGTGGTAAGGGCTGAGTTTGAAAAAACAGGTGTGATCCCGGTATCTGTAGAACTGGGTGAAGTGGAGACCCGGGATGAGCCAACTATTCGGCAAATGGAGCAATTGAATAATGCGTTAAAGAGCCTGGGGTTTGAGCTGATCAATAATAAAAAAATACGTATCATAGAAAAGATAAAGAATGCGATCATCAAATTAGTTCATGAATCAGGCGATGACCATAAAACAAACCTCTCTACTTATATCGGCACTAAGGTTAACCAGGATTATAATTATTTAAGCAATCTTTTTTCGGAAGTAGAAGGTACAACCATAGAAAAATATTTTATTGCACATAAGATAGAAAAGGTAAAGGAGTTATTGGTATATGATGAGCTTACCTTAACTGAAATTGCCGATCGCCTTGGTTACAGTAGTGTTGCTTACCTGTCTAACCAGTTCAAAAAGCTCACCGGCTTTACGCCATCTTATTTCAAATCGCTTAAAGAGAGTAAACGCCGGAATATAGATGAACTGTAAATCTTACAATACAAATACAAAATTCCACAACAGGCTACTGTAAAGCCCGGATTAACTTTGTGTCAAAATAAAGAACATGACACATACGTATAAATTAACCGGAATGACCTGTGCGAATTGTGAGGCAAAGGTAAAAACCAGTTTGCTCATGTTGCCCTATGTGAATGGAGTGGAAGTTTCAAAAGAAAATCAGTCTGCCACGATCAGCATGGATAAAGAAATTGCTTTATCTACTTTGCAAAATGCATTAGAGCCTAAATATTCTATCACTTCAATGGAACACAATGAGGCTGTAGAACAGGCAAAAAGCTGGCTGGGTACTTACAAGCCAATCCTGTTGATCTTTGGCTACATTATCGGAATTACGCTAGTTATTGAGTTTATGAACGGTACATGGGGATTGATGCGGTGGATGAATCATTTTATGGCAGGATTTTTCATCGTCTTTTCTTTTTTTAAATTACTCAACCTTAAAGGCTTTGCAGAGAGCTATGGCATGTATGATGTAATAGCAAAAAAATGGAATGGTTGGGGTTATATGTATCCTTTCGTGGAATTAGGATTGGGCCTGGCTTTTCTTATGGGCATGCACCCAGTGCTTACTAACAGCATAACGCTTGTTGTAATGGCGCTAAGTATCATTGGGGTTTTACAATCTGTTTTAAACAAGCGTAAAATAAAATGTGCCTGCCTGGGTACCGTGTTTGATTTGCCCATGAGTACCATAACCATTATTGAAGATGCATTGATGATCAGTATGAGCGGGGTTATGCTTTTAACTATGCTATAATACTGGATAAAAAATACGCAGGGTAATTTAGGCTCATACAGGTGGAAATTTAGGCTTTTAAGCTATCCCTGTTCAGGGCACAATTTTTGTGAATAAAGAAATACACTTCTATTTTTGTCATCAGAATAAAAATTTTAGAATCACCAGGATCCACTGAAAACATATCGATCAATTGTAAAAATTGATTTAATTTTGAGCTAATGAAAAAAACAGTAGTCTTATTATTGATGCTTATCTATGGTTCTGCAACCATGGGTGCTACTGTGCATCTACACTACTGTATGAATGAATTTGTGGGTTGGAGCTTATTACCGGGGACAGCGGATACATGTGGTAAATGTGGTATGGAAGAAAAAGACCAGGGGGGTTGTTGTAAAGATGAACACAAACAGCTCAAATTAAATACAGACCATCAGAAAGCCGGGGTATCGGTGTTTTCAACTATGGTATTTGCCCCGGCTATTACTACCCCTGTTCCTGATCTTAATTTTCAGACATTCTTAAAAATTACAGAAAGGTATTCTCATTGCCATGCACCGCCAGACTTTGGCAAAATAAAGATCCATGTTCTCCATTGCGTTTTCCTGATATGATTTATTGATTGTAAATGATGAGCCGACACTTTAGGGTGTATCGGCAATTGGTGCATCCCTGTACCAGACTATTTATTAATCATAAAATCGAATACAACATGAAATCACTTCTTTTAGTAATAGCCGTTGCATTACTATCAGCTTCTGTATCCCATGCACAGATCAAAAATGCAAAAACAGAAACTATAAAAGTTTATGGCAATTGTGGTATGTGCAAAACAACTATTGAAAAAGCAGGCAGCAAAAAAAAGCTGTATAAAACAAACTGGAACGAGGATACTAAAATGGCCAGCATTACTTATGATAGTAAGAAATCAAGTGCTGATGAGGCATTAAAAAGCATAGCACTCTCCGGCTATGATAATGTAAACTACCTGGCACCTGATGATGCTTATAACAAACTGCATGGTTGCTGCAAATACGACAGGGAGAAGAAAGCAGTAGTAAAAACTAATGCAAAATCTATGGCCGGTGAAACTGCACCAATGCCAGATCACGGTAACAATAAGCAGGGGAATAAAATGAAGGTTATGCAGGAAGCCAGTCAGTTAAACGCTGTTTATGACAGCTATTTTGGCCTCAAAGATGTATTAGTAAAAACTGATGGCGTATCTGCTTCTGAAAAAGCATCAGCTATGCTCACCGCATTAGATGGGGTGCAGATGGGAAAGCTCGATAATGATGAGCATATTGTTTGGATGAAAATTGATAACAAATTAAAAACAGGCGCAAAACGCATTTCAGAAAACAAAGACATAGATACTCAGCGGGAATATTTTATGTCGCTTTCTAAAAGTATGTATGAACTGGTAAAAGCATCAAAACCTGCCGGAACATTTTACTACCAGTATTGCCCGATGGCGAATGATGGTAAAGGCGCCAACTGGTTAAGTAAAGAAAGTGTAATTAAAAATCCTTACTTCGGTTCTCAAATGCTTACCTGTGGTAAAACAGTAGAAACTATTAAACAATAAAAAACAATATCATGAAAAAAATATTAATCAGTTCAATTATTCTTCTTGGGTCGTTAATAGCAAATGCACAAATTACGAAGGCTGAATTAACCGCCACGGGCCTTACCTGTTCCATGTGTTCTAAAGCTACTTACAAACAATTAACCTCTATACCGGAAGTAGAAAGTGTAAAAACTGATTTGAACACAACGACTTTCATACTTCATTTTAAAAAAGGAAGTGCTGTAAATCCCATAGAACTTAAAAAGAAAGTAGAAGATGCCGGATTTTCTGTGGGCCAATTAGTAATTGTTTTCAATATTAATAACCAAAAAGCAGAGAACAATACTTCATTTACGCAGAATAACATCACCTATATATTTATGGATACCAAGCCTGGTGTTTTAACAGGTGAAGTAAAAGCAAAAATTTTGGATAAAGGTTTCGTTGTTCAAAAGGAATATAAGAAACTAATAAAGATGACAAAGCAGTATCCTACTTATGCAAAATTCACTAATAATTTATATCACATCAAAATCTTGTAATATGAAGAAATTATTTTTTGTAATTGCAGTTTTTGTTTCATTCGGCGCTTCTGCCCAGGAACTCTTTGTATTTACTGAGCCTGCCAGTAATATGCCGGCAAAGTCTTTAGGAATAAGGGATATGAATGCTTTTATGTTTGAAAAAGATGGTAAACTTAATTATCATAATATGCCGGAGCTGATGTGGGGTATCAATAAAAAATGGATGGTGCATGTGCAGGGCTTTATCAGTAACCGGCAGGAGGGTGGATTAAAAGTAGAAGGTGGTAGTTTGTATGCCAAGTATCGTTTCCTGAGTAAAGATGCTATTCAAAGCCATTTCCGAATGGCGGTGTACGGGAGATACAGTATCAACAATGCTGATATACATCAGGAGGAGATTGAGACCATGGGTCACAATACCGGTTACGAAACGGGTTTAATTGTTACTCAATTATTACATAAGATTGCAATCAGTGGATCCCTTAGTTATGAAAGGGCATTAGATAATAAACCGAAGTATAAATTTCCAACAACTGAGAGTAACAATGCAATTAACTATACCTTATCAGCAGGTAAGTTGATGCTCCCCAAAGTATATAATGATTACAAGCAAACCAATGTGAACCTGATGCTGGAACTGCTGGGGCAGCGCCTGAACGATAATGGAAGCTCTTATCTCGACATTGCCCCTTCTGTACAATTCATCATTAACAGCCAGGCAAGAGTTGATATTGCATACCGGCAGCAATTGTATTCTTCCATGAAACGTACAGCACCCAATGGCATTGTATTAAAATTTGAATACACTTTTTTTAATGTTTTTAAATAACTATTAAATGAAACAATTACTTGCAATTATTTTAATCGGATTTTCAACTTCCCTTTTCTCACAGGATAAAATAAGTTTCTTAACGCCACCACCAAGCCCGGAAGCATCCTTTACGCAACAGTTGGTAAGCGGGGAAATAACAATTACTTATAGCCGGCCTCTAGCCAGGGGAAGAAAGATATTTGGCGGGCTGGTTCCTTTTGATAGCTTATGGCGGACGGGTGCAAGTGGCGCCACTACTGTTCATTTAACGGAAGAAATGATAATGGGCGATAAAACCATCAAGGCAGGTAAGTATACACTGTTTACTATACCCGGCGAAAAGGAATGGACAATTATCATTAATGCAGATACAACCTTGCACGGAACTTTTGGATACGATAGTAAAAAAGATATACATCGCTTTAAGGTAAGATCAGAAAAAAGTCATTCTTTCTCAGAAGCATTTACCATTGATTTAAATGAAATAACCAATAAAGGCGGTGGCTTCCTTAATCTTACCTGGGAAAACACATTGGTTAAAATACCACTCACAAGCCCGGTGGATGTAAAAGCCATGGCCGATATTAACTCGAGGCTGATAAATAATATGGAACAAAATGCGGAACTGTTTTACCAGGCAGCCAATTATTATTATTTAACAGGAAGGGATTTAAGCCAAGCTGCAACATGGGCTGCAGCAGCAGAAAAAGCTGATGCGGAAAATTTTAATTATCCAAACCTGTTGCAAAAGATACGGGCAGATCAAAAAGATTATAAAGCTGCAATTGCTGCTGCCAAAAGAGCAGTTATAGTGGGCGAAAAAAAGAATATGACCAATGCCGTAAAAGCATTGAAAAAACGGATTGCTGAATGGGAGAATAAATAAAACAGTTTTTTAAAATTAAATTCATCATCAACTAAATCTTTCAAAATGAAAAATGGAATTCTTGCTGTACTTGCAATGGTATCTGTCCTTGTTGCCTGCAATTCAAATACGGATAAATCAAAAGAAACAAAAACTGAAAAGGAAAGCACGCCTGCAGAGCAACTATATTCCTGCAAAATGCATCCGGAAGTAACTGGAAAAAAAGGGGATAAATGCCCTAAATGCGAGATGGAACTTACCGAACCTGTAAAAAAGGATGGATCCTCTACAGGGATACCTGATTCAACCTCATCTACAATGGTGATGCCTGCTGATTTTTCTATTAAAGAAATTGTCAGCAACTATTTGAAACTAAAGAATGCCTTGACAAAAGACGATTCAAAAAATGCAGCAGCAGCAGGCAAGGCAATAGTAACCAACCTGGCTGTTTTGGATGCAAATAGTTTACCCGCGGCACAGAAAAAGGCATTTACCGATGTGGCAGACGATGCCAAAGAACATGCGGAACATATTGCTGCAAATGCCGGGAAGTTAGCTCATCAGAGAGAACATTTTGCTACCCTTAGCAAAGATGTAAACGATCTGATAAAAACTTTTGGTGCAGGCCAAAAGCTGTATCAGGACTTTTGTCCTATGTACAATGATGGGAAAGGTGCAACCTGGATCAGTGAAATAAAAGAAATAAAAAATCCATACTACGGCAGTAAAATGTTAACCTGTGGTTCTGTGAAAAAAGAATTGTAGGATGAAAAGAATTTTCAAAAGTATATTGATCATTGGGCTTGTTATTTTCTTACTGATTCAATTGTACCAGCCCGCACGTAATAAAGATAATGGGGAGTTGTTGCCTTCGCATATTATCAGGCTGTACAATGTGCCCGACAGTGTACAGTTAATATTTGCTGCCACCTGTTATGATTGCCACAGCAATAATACTAAGTACCCCTGGTATTCCTACATACAACCAGCCCGGTTTATTATGGAAAGGCATATTGGGAATGGTAAAAAGGATCTTAATTTCAGTGAATTTGGAAATTATTCAAGGCGCCGGCAGGAAAGTAAATTTGAAAGGATCATTAAACAGGTAGAATCAGGAGAAATGCCTTTGGCCTCTTACACATTTCTTCATAAAAATTCAAAACTTACTTCCAGGCAAAGGGAGACCATAATAAAGTGGGTGGATACAACTTTAAAAACATTTGAATAGCAGCAAGAAATACTGTTGTATGCATGCCTGTTAAATACTAAAAAATAAAAATAGCTTTATGAAAAATATATTTTTAATAATTTTTGGGTTAGTCCTGTATTCCTTTTCATATGGTCATGAAGTAAAGACCGCAAATGAACCGGTACAACAGGTTATCTACACCTGTCCCATGCATCCTGAAATTCGTGTTTCCAAACCTGGTAACTGCCCCAAGTGTGGTATGACACTGGTGAAAGAAAAGCCTAAACCTGTTAAGAAACCTGTGGTTCAGAAAAAAGTTACTACCACTGTCAATTCAAATAACAAGGTCCAGCCTGTAACCTATACCTGCCCTATGCATCCCGAGATACATGCATCCAAACCAGGAAACTGCCCTAAGTGTGGTATGACACTGGTGAAAGAAAAACCTAAACCCATTAAAAACCCCGCCGTTCAACAAAAAGCTCCTGCTCCTGTGAAATCAAATAACCAGCTCGAGCCTGTAACCTATACCTGCCCCATGCATCCCGAGGTTCATTCGGATAAACCCGGTAACTGTCCAAAATGCGGGATGAATTTAGTAGTAGATAAAACTAAGATACCGGCAACACAGACAGCACATTACACATGTCCCATGCATCCCGAGGTTCAGTCAGATAAACCTGGCAACTGCCCAAAGTGCGGTATGAAATTGGTTATAGATAAAACAAAAAATTCAAAACCGCAGTCTTCAGTCTACACCTGCCCGATGCATCCTGAAGTTCAATCAGACAAACCCGGCAACTGTCCAAAGTGCGGGATGAAATTGGTTATAGATAAAACAAAAAGTTCAAAACCGCAGTCAGCAGTCTACACCTGCCCGATGCATCCCGAAGTTCAATCAGACAAACCCGGTAACTGTCCAAAGTGCGGTATGAAATTGGTATTGGAAAAATCAGCAGAGGGTACTGGTGAGGAGGATCAATTATCAGCTGACATCGAATTGGCAAAAAAGAACCTTGGTCCAATAAAAACCATCACCAGCCAGGTACAGCCACGAACAGTTGTGTATCACCTTTACATAAGAGATACTACAGTAACTTTTGGTAAAAAACCAAAACGAGCCATTGCAGTAAATGGGCAAATTCCTATGCCTACACTCACCTTCACCGAAGGTGATACCGCCGAAATATGGGTACATAATGAATTAAAAGAACTGACATCACTACATTGGCATGGACTGTTTTTGCCCAACAAAATGGATGGCGTTCCCTATCTCACACAAATGCCAATAAAGCCCGGCGCAACCTATCTTTATAAGTTTCCCATTGTTCAACACGGTACACATTGGTATCACAGCCATAGTGGCCTGCAGGAACAGTTAGGCATGTACGGTGCTTTTATCATGAATAAACGGGAGGAATGGGATATACCAACCATTCCGGTTGTAATAAGTGAATGGCTCGACATGAGACCTAATGAAGCGCACCGTAGTTTACATGCTGCAACCGATTGGTTTGCCGTGCAAAAAGGTGCTGAGCAAACCTATTTAGAAGCAATAAAGTTGGGCTGGTTTAAAACTAAAGTAAAGAACGAATGGAAGCGAATGAATGCGATGGATTTGACGGATATCTACTATGATAATTTTCTTATAAACGGCAAAAATGAAAACGAGCAGCCACAATTTAAAGCAGGTGATAAAGTAAGGTTGCGCATAGCTAACGCCGGCGCATCGGATTATTTTTGGCTTAGTTATTCCGGCGGAAAAATAACAGTAGTTGCAACAGATGGTAACAATGTAGAGCCGGTAGAAGTTGACAGGCTCATTATAGCGGTATCAGAAACATATGATGTTGTAATAACCATTCCGGATAACAAGAGTTACGAATTTTTAGCAACACCTGAAGACCGTACAAAATTCACTTCTATGTGGTTAGGCAGCGGCGAAAAAGTGCCGGCTGTAAGATGGAAACGACCTAAATATTTTGCAGGTATGCAAATGATGAACGACATGATGGATATGAAAGGCAACCTGGTTAAAACGGAAGGATTGGTAATGAAAAACCAGATTATTGATATGAACACCGTAATGTATCCGGAGGTTGCAGGTGATGAACTTCGCACTGCAAAAAAAGTGCAAAGTATGGAGAAGAGAACAGCAGGCAGAAAACAGACTAAACCAATAGCAACACCGGGGGGTGAAGTTGAAACTCAAATGTCTGCCCGTTCCGAAGGCGGGGACCATAGCGGCCATGATATGGCAGGGATGAATATGGCTCCCTCTCCTTTGGAGAGGGCGGGGGGTGAGGTCGACATTGTCTCACTTAATTATGAGATGTTGCGGGCACCTGAAAAAACCACTTTACCCAAGGGCCCATGGAGAGAAATAAAATTTGACCTCACCGGTAATATGAACCGCTATGTTTGGAGCATTGACAACAGAGTAGTTTCAGAAAGTGATAAGATACTCATCAGAAAAGGAGAGAATGTAAGGATCATCCTCTACAATAACAGCATGATGCGCCACCCTATGCATCTGCATGGTCACGACTTTAGGTTATTGAACGGGCAGGGTGAAAATGCTATCCTGAAAAACATCATTGACATCATGCCATTAGAAACAGACACGTTGGAATTTAACGCAAACGAACGTGGTGGCGATTGGTTCTTTCACTGCCACATTCTGTACCACATGATGAGCGGCATGGGCCGTGTTTTCGCTTACAATAATCCACTCCTTGACAAGACAGATATTACCAATCCCAAAGTTGCTAAACGCGGCTTGAACTCCGAGGATAGAAAGTTCCACCGCATGGGCAGTGTTGGGCTGGAAAGCAACGGAAGTGATGGCGAAATAATGTTTGCACAAACACGGTTCAGGCTTTCTTCAGAGTGGCGGATTGGCATACATGCAAAACATGGTTATGAAAGTGAAACTTATTTTGGACGATTTATAGGGAGGAACCAGTGGTGGTTCCCTTTTATTGGTTTCGATTACCATTATAATAAGATAAGAAATGAAGAAGATGAGAAAAACATGTTTGGGCAAACAAGTAACCAAACAAACAGAAAAGCCTTTGTAGCTGGTGTTCAATATACATTGCCCATGTTGATAAACGCTGAGGCAAGATTTGACAGCAAAGGGAAATTTCGTTTCCAGTTAATGCGGGAGGATATTCCGATTGCACCAAGGTTAAGGTTAAATCTCATGGGTAATTCTGATAAAGAGTATATGGCCGGCCTTAGATATATCGTTACAAAATATTTTTCACTTTCTACGCACTATGATAGTGATATGGGGCTTGGGGCTGGTATAACTTTAACCTATTAAGCATTAATTATGGGTATGCTACATCGGTATTGAAAAAAGAAAAATCGGGGTGGAAAATAGTACAAACGCATTCTTCATTTCGTAAAGCAAAATAAATATTCACCTTAAAATAAAATAAAATGAATAAGTTAAAAATGATTTTAATAATGGCGATTGCCATTTTCAGTTTCAGTGCCGCAGATGCGCAAATATCAAAAAAGAAAATTAAAACAAAAACAGAGAAGACTGAAAAGCACTACCAGTGCCCGATGAAGTGTGAAGGCGAAAAGACTCATCACAAAAACGGCAAGTGCCCCGTTTGTAATATGCAAATGAAGGCTGTAAAAGCATCCAATGCAAATGCAGCAGTATACCAATGCCCTATGAAATGCGAAGGCGATAAAACTTATGCAAAAGCAGGTAAGTGTCCAAAGTGCGAAATGGACTTAAAAAAGGTAACGGCAAAGAAAGCAACAGATGGTCACGACGGGCATAATCATAAATAGAGAGCAGAACAAAGCCAATGAAGTACATAAAATTGAAATGCGACACAAGCAAAGCCCAATAGTTTTTGATCGTTTGTACGAATAAGCCAATCTTTTTCAATAAGCACCAATTACGATAGCGTTTATAAGGTGGGTACAGGGATCATTCGAAGGCATCAAAACGCTGATAAATATCAACTTTTAGGTTGACCAGCGTCATAGAGGCTTCTTACCGAAATTAATAATATTACATGTTGTTGGTTTTTATATATTAATAATATCAAAATTACATAGTATCTTATTTAAGCATTCCCAAAAGCAATCATGAAAGCAACTGAGGTAAATATTCTGCTGAACTCATATAACGATATTTTTTCTGACTTCGATCCAAAGGGTTATGGTGAAAGAATATTGTCGGATGACTTTATTGTGCAGGCAAAAAAAATTGCGGAAGATAAAAGTGGAACCGAAATGTTGCTTAAGTTCTTTATGCCAGCCGATAAACGTAATGCTGAGGTAGAGAAAGTCATTGTTACCAGATTGTCTTTCTTTTTTAAGAACCTTTATCAACAGTTCAAATTAAAATTGAGAAAGTCTACTAACACCGGGCTTCAGTTAACAATCCTAGGGATTATATTAATGATTGCAGCAAGCTATCTCTCTTTTGTCAAGCCAGATAAATACCATTTTCATTTGCTGCTGGTCTTGTTTGAACCAGCTGGTTGGTTTATGTTATGGATGGGGCTAGAGCATTTGGTATATGCTCCAAAGGAAACCAAGAAAGATCTTGCTTTTTATTCAAAGATGCAAAAATCTGAAATTGTTTTTTGTGACTATAAGCCGACAGTTTTAAAAGAAGTCCTAGACTCGACTATTAATAAATCAGTTTAAGTACAACGGTTTTTCAATTGTTATCTGTCATTGTGAACGGATTATTTTCAATAATGCCCTCATTAACTTTTAAAACCATATGAAAAAACCAAATCAACATAAAGTATGATCAGCAATTTTATCAAATGGGCTTTAAAAAACCGCATGGTTGTTTTGCTGATAGCAGCGGGCGTAACTGCCTATGGTATTTATTCGGTAAATAATACTAAGGTAGATGCCATACCCGATCTGTCTGAAAACCAGGTTATCATATTTACCGAATGGATGGGTCGAAGCCCCCAGATCATGGAAGACCAGGTAACCTACCCCTTAGTAAGCAACCTGCAGGGCATTCCAAAAATTAAAAACATCCGTGCCAACTCGATGTTCGGGATGAGTTTTGTATTTGTAATTTTTGAAGATGATGTTGACATTTACTGGGCCCGTACAAGAGTATTGGAACGGCTTAATTATGCCCAGCGCCTTTTACCTCCAACGGTGGTTCCCACATTGGGACCGGATGGCACCGGTTTGGGACATATTTTCTGGTACACATTAGATGCTCCATCACTTGATCTGGGAGAACTGCGGGCATTGCAGGACTGGTACATCAAATTTGCTTTACAAACAGTACCCGGTGTTAGTGAAGTGGCATCTTTTGGGGGTTTTCAAAAACAATATCAAATTGTAATTGATCCGCACAAGCTTAGTTATTACAACATTACTTTAATGGATGTAATTGAAAAGGTAAGAGCCAACAATAATGATGTTGGCGGAAGAAAATTTGAGATGGCGGATATGGGATACATCATCAGGGGTATCGGCTACATCACCCAGATAAAAGACATTGAAGAAATACCTTTGATGACCCAGGGTTCTGTTCCCATCCGGGTTAAGGATATTGCCACGGTACAAATGGGTGGCGAATTGCGACTGGGTATTATAGAAGAAAATGGACAAGGAGAAAAAGTAGGTGGAATAGTGATCATGCGATACGGAGAGAATGCAAAAGAAGTTATAGATAAAGTAAAAGAGAAAATAAAAGATGTGGAAAAGGGTTTACCAGCCGGTGTAAAGTTTCATGTGGCTTATGACCGGTCAGATCTGATTGAAGCTACAATAGACACCTTAAAAAAAGCAGTGATTGAAGAGATCATTGTTGTTGCCATTGTGCTGTTCATCTTCCTGTTGCATATACGCAGCGCTTTAGTAGTAATTATAACCATCCTGATGAGTGTCTTGATCTCTTTCATTATGATGGATTGGTTCAATGTAAGCTCTAATATCATGTCGCTTGCGGGTGTGGCGCTGGCCATCGGCGACTTAGTGGATGCCGGTATTGTGATGGTAGAAAATGCCTTAAAATCTATAACGGAAGAAGTATAATGAAGAGTTGACAGGCAAAGGATGGAAGGAAAATGTGTCAGTGCACAAGTTGATTAAAAAACAAAAGCCCGGCCTCTCCCGATTTAATCGGGAGAACGAGGGTGAGGCCATAAAATATTGTTATGATTTCAAATGAAGAAAGATTAAAAAGAATTGAAAGCTCCTCTGTCCTGGTGGGCAAGGCAGTGTTTAGTTCTATATTGATCACACTGGTATCATTTGCACCGATACTTTTCCTGGAAGGCCAGGAAAAAAAATTATTTACACCACTGGTTCTTACAAAGACCTTTGCGATGATCGGTTCGGCTTTAGTCGCTATTTTTTTAGTGCCGGTGTTAATGGCATTATTGCTAAAAGGTAAAATGCGGCCCGAAAAAAAACATCCGGTATCCAGGTTTTTTCTTTGGCTGTATAATCCAATAATCCGTTGGTGCCTTCGCTGGAAAAAAACAACGATACTTATTGCTTTTCTCCTGGTTGTAATTAGTATTCCATTTGTAATGCGGTTAGGTTCAGAATTTATGCCACCGCTGGATGAAGGGTCGTTGTTATTTATGCCGGTAACGCTTCCGGATGTTTCCAATACCGAAATAAAACGTATCCTGCAGGTACAGGATAAATTGATCAAAACCGTGCCTGAGGTAGATAATGTATTGGGTAAAGCAGGAAGGGCCAATACGGCTACCGACAATTCTCCCATCAGCATGATCGAAACTATTGTTCTGCTAAAACCGCAATCCGAATGGCGGGATGGGATGACAAAAAATAAGATCATTGAAGAATTGAACAGCAAGCTGCAGATCCCAGGGGTAATTAACGGATGGACACAACCGATCATAAACCGGATCAACATGCTTTCAACCGGTATACGTACCGATGTAGGCGTAAAAGTGTATGGCCAAAACCTTGATTCGATCAATTTACTGGCACAACAGTTTAAAGTGGCATTAACAGATGTAGAGGGAGTTAAGGACCTGTATGTAGAACCAATTGTTGGAGGTAAATATGTTGAAATAAAAATTAAACGGGAAGAGATTGGCCGTTATGGTTTAAATGTTGATGATATTAATATGGTAGTTGAATCATCCATTGGTGGAATGAACGTTACCAGCACTATTGAAGGGCGGCAACGCTTTTCAGTGAATGCCCGTTTTGCACAGGATTTTCGCAATAATATAGAGCAGTTAAAAAACCTGTTAGTTACCAGCCCCAGTGGCCCCATTCCCCTTTCCGCAGTTGCTGATGTTTACATAGCAGAAGGACCGCCGATGATCACTTCTGAAAATGCCATGCTGCGTGGCACATTATTATTCAATGTGCGTGAAAGAGATCTGGGCAGTACAGTAAATGATGCAAAAAAGAAACTTGAAAGCCTTGTACAAAAATTACCAAAGGGCTATTTTATAGAGTGGAGCGGACAATACGAAAACCAGGTGAGGGCAGAGAAGCGTTTGAAGATTCTCATTCCTATTGTACTACTTATTATTATGGTCATTTTATATTTCACTTTCCATACGTACAGGGAGGTATTGATCGTACTGTCCAGTATTCCTGTTGCACTGGTAGGCGGAGCATATTCACTTTTCTTTTTTGATGTAAATTTTTCGGTAGCAGTGGCTGTAGGCTTTATTGCCTTATTTGGTATAGCTGTAGAAACAGGAGTACTTATGTTGGTGTACTTAAATAATTCTTTATTCAACAAAGTGCGCAAAAAAAAGGAAGCAGGCGAACCTTTAAAAAACAGTGATATTGAAGAAGCAGTGTATGAGGGCGCAGCGCTCCGGCTCAGGCCAAAATTGATGACTGTGTTGGTGGATATATTTGGTTTATTACCGCTGCTGCTGGCAACGGGTACAGGTAGCGATGTAATGAAACCAATCGCTATTCCTTTTGTATTTGGACTGGTAACCTCTACATTTTTTGTATTGATCGTTTTACCCGCCATGTATGCACTGGTTCGTGAAAATGAATTGAAGAAAAGAGGCAAAGTAATAATTGAAGAATTAAAAGATTAAAAATGAAAATATCAAAATACGTCCCAATAGTTGTCATCTTTCTTTCTTTGGCAATTAATGCCGGGGCACAGCTATTAACGCTTGAGCAAGTGAAAGAGCGTATTCAGCAATCCCATCCTTCCATAAAAATGTACGATGCTGAAATACGCTCAATGGATGAAGCAGCTAAAGGCGCAAAAAGCTGGATGCCACCGGAGATCAACACAGGACTGTGGATGGTGCCTTACCAAACTGGTTTATGGAAGAAAAATGATATGGGTGAAACAGGCATGGGGCAATATATGATCGGCGGCCAGCAAATGTTTCCTAACAAAAAGAAACAAAATGCAGATGCCGCTTACATGGGTGCCATGTCATTAGTAGAAAAGGAAAAAAAGAACGCCACGCTCAATGAATTGGTTAATGATGCCAAACAGTTTTACTACGAATGGATGATCCTTAAAAAGAAATTGGTAGTACTTGAGCAAAATGAAAATCTGCTGAATTTTATGATAAAGAATACCGAGATAAGGTATAAGAACGGCATGGGAAAATTAAGTGCTTATTACAAAGCAAAAGCTGCATTGGGTAGTGTACAAAATATGCAACTTATGTTTGAAAACGACATTAAGGAAAAACGTATCCGCCTCAATTCCCTGATGGGCAGGAATGCAGTGACAGATTTTGATATTGATACCACTTACCGGTTAAACGATTATTCAAATACTGTATTTGACAGTACGCTTTTTTATACCAACCGCAGCAATTTTAAAGCCATTGATAAAGACATCAACCTTACTTTTCTAAAACAGGAAACAGAAAGACAAAGCCTGAAGCCGCAATTTGGTATCCGCTATGATCACATGTTTGGGTTTGGCGGGTTTCCCATGCAATTTACTTTAATGGGTATGGTTAAACTGCCTTTGGCGAGGTGGTCTTCTAAAATGAATAAGGCTAATATAGAAAGCCTGAAATGGAAAGCAGATGCACTGCAATCGCAAAAGCTGATGATGCTGAATGAATACAGCGGCATGGCCCATAGTATGCGTAATGAAATAATTTTAAAGAACAGGCAATTGAAATTATACGAGGAGAATATCATACCTGCATTAAAGAATAATTACAAAATCATGCAATTGGGCTATGAACAAAATACAGAAGAACTGTTCATGCTTTTTGATGCCTGGGAAACTTTATACATGACACAGTTGGAATACCTGAATCAATTGCAACAGCTTTTAACCAA
>JBKJMZ010000026.1:0-34480 GCA_046596255.1 Ferruginibacter sp.
GGCAAAAGCAACCACGCCAATGCCATAATCGGGCATAATGCGCCACTGGCTGCCAAAGCCGGGTAGCCCACCGCTATGAGAGATATAAGTTTTACCATCACAGTCTTTCACCCAACCTAACCCATAACAATAAGCTGCTGTAATAGCACAGGTTCTGCCATCAGGAAATTTATAATCGGGTACAAAAGCATTCCAGCGCCAGGGATGATGCATCTCCCTTACCGAACTTCTCTTTATTGGCCCATCATCCTTTGCATTGTTGGGCGGCCAGGCACTGATATGAATAGCCATATAATTTGCAAACTCATCAATGGAACTGATCATTGCGCCCATTGCCCCCCAACTGCCATCGGGCGTATCATGCAGTAAAACTTCTTCATTCCATTTTTCATTAAGCCAGCGATAGCCATGCGCTAATTTATCAGGAGCAACATCGCCGTATTCATAGGTTGTTGTTTTCATACCCAATGGATCAAGAATATTTTTTTTGATATAATCCTGGTAACGCATGCCGCTAACCTTTGTTATAATTTTTCCCTGTAATGCAAAACCCAGGTTGCTGTATTCAAAAGCAATACCGGGTGGATTGGAAAAAGAAATTTGCCTGCCGATGAAATCCATCAGGTCTTTCTCAGAATCTGCAAGCTGCCGGTCGCCCCATGGATTATCCTCAGGAAAACCAGCACCATGCGTCATTAAATGGCGGATGGTGATTGGTGGAGCATCAACTGTGGGGTATTTTATGCCTTTTAACTCAGGGATATATAAATAAGCAGGGTCATCCAGATTTAACTTCCCTTCATCACGCAGTTTTAAAATAGCCATGCAGGTAAAACTTTTGCTCATTGATGCAATACGGAATAATGAAGATGAAGTGGCCGGTATCTTTTTTTCAACATCGGTATAACCATAACTGTTCTTATAAACAAGCTGGCCATCAACAACCAGTCCGAATGCAATGGCAGGAAAATGATTATCGGTTGCATGTTTTTTATAAATGCTGTCAATTACAGCAAATGCAGATTTTATTTTTTCAAGGCGGTTAGGGTCTGCAAAAGTTGCGGGCATATAAGAACTGTCGTACAAGGATGCATCTGTAACAGTTTTGTTTTTTTGATCGCAGGAAGCAAATGCAGCAATTACTGCAATGAAGAATAAATATTTTCTCATTGGGATTTATTTAAGCAGTGAGCATGAGATTGAATATACTATAATAATGTCAGGCACTTCTAATAACTCAATAACTTCATCACCATTTTATTCAGCCGGCTGTACGCCAAAAGATTTATTTAATTAAAATAAAACTGCCAGTTTCTGTTTCAGCTTTTCTTCTTCTAAAGCTATAATTGCAAACCCATGTGTAGGCTCCAGATAATAGTTTTCCCTTAAACATGCCATCCCATCCGGTTGCAATATTGTTAGTTGAAAAAACTATCTCGCCATACCTGTTAAAAATGCTGAACTGATATGATTGTAAGACGCCTACAGCACCGGGCTTGTAGCTGTCATTTTTACCATCATTATTTGGCGTAAAGGCCGTAGGGAAATAAAGCGATCCATAGCAGTTCTTTTTTATTACCTGCAAAGTGTCTGCTATCCGGCAATTATTGTGCGACTCTGCACTTATATTATACAGCGTATTATCTGTAGGAAATAAGAAAAGTGTATTGCCGTTAATTAAACTGTTTGCCACAGGCTGCCATAAATAATTTGTAAATTGATTAGGCAGTGTAATTTTTGCAGTATCGTATTCACATAATGTTCCGCTTTGAATTAAATCTAATTTTTTAGAATTTGGTTGTATGTAAACAGAATCTTTAAAAATGTTATTGCAACTGTCTTTTACAGTTACATAAAATAATCCTGTGTCGCTGCTGGTAAATGTATTTAAAGTGTTGCCATCCTGCCAGCTATATTCTTTAAAGCCATTACCTGCATTTAGTGTAATTGCTTTGCCAATGCATTGTACGGTATCGTTGCCCAGGTAAACACCTGTTTTAATGTTGTACACCGTATCTACCTCTACATAAAAACTATCTGACACATTACAATTTTCATAAGTTGCTTTTATGTAACCTTTAAATGGCTGTAAAAATTTTACCCTGGCAATCGTATCGTTGCTCTGCAATATCTGCATTTGTGCAGGGTTTACACTCCATTGTGTTTTGCGTAAACAAGTATTGTTTCTAACAACCTTAAAACTATCTATGTTTCCTTTATTAAGGCAGAAAGACAATTTGCCCTGTATTTTTAAACTATTGCAGATGCTTACGAAATCGCAATACCTGCTTTCAGTAAAACTGTTGTTTTGTGCTGTATAGGTATTAGTATTATTGATGAGGTTATAATTTAAACCAGGCTGTTCAATAAACGATGCTCCCTGGGTTGTTAAAATACTGGCTGTAACGGGCAAAAAAAGATCAATATTCTTATCTGCACAATCAAATTCAAAATTTGGGTTTTTGGTATTGTCGAATAAATAAATAGGATTATCGCCTTGCAAAAAAATTCCCTGAGCTGTGATAAAATAATTGACAGTATTATTGGCGTTTTTGCTGGTTAAATTAGTGTATAGCGAATTTCCTGTAAACTGATTAGAATAATAAGCCCGTTGTAATGTTATTTGCAGATCACTATTCCAGTTTATTGTAGCAAATTTTTTTGCCCCATTTTGTGTATATGTTGCATTTAAAGCAATAGTAGTGTCATTTATCTTATTAAAGTCATATGCATTGAATAAGGTATTAGCCCGATATTCGGCTGTACTAACAATATTCAGGTTTTCATCAACTTTTATAAAAGAAAAGATTGTGTTATTGTTTAATATCCTGCTGAACTGGTAAATAACTTCCTTTGTATTGTAGTTTATATTTACTGCCCTTGGAGTTGTATAAATTGATTTATTGAGATTTTGCAGACTGAAACAACTATATGATTTTTGATTGATAACATTTCCTGTAAGTGAATTAATTCTCAGGAAAGTAAATGCACGGATAGTATCTGTCAGATTAGCGGGATTTTTATATTGTAAAATAACAGTAGCGATAGAAGTAGTATCGTCCAGTTCGATACTATAACTTCCGTTAGAGGATACTAAATTTCCGACAGATGGATTGTAAGATTTACTCCACCTGATTGTTGTTAAATCTTTATCAATTGCTGCAAAAGTAACTGAATTTGCCGCAGCGATTCTATATGAAACAATTAGCGTACTGCATATTTTGGCTGGATTATTTAAAACCGCAAAACCATAGCCAAGAAACAATGGAGGTGTTTGTCTTACTATAAGTTTGTTCGCTAAAATATTCCCATTGCTATCTATTTTTAAAAAATTACCATTATTAAAGCTACTGAGTCCTCCTATTTGGAGGCCGCTGCTCATTAAATACAAATTATGGTCTTTATCCTGGCCTATTATTCTTCGTACAAAAGCAAAATCATCGTAGCCAATTGAACCCGGATAATTTTTACTCCAGATAATTTTTTTATCTGAATTAAATTTTATTAGAGTACTGTTTATTTTTGCAGTTGAAGAGGGCGTTGCCTGTGTATATTTAGTGCCCAATAAATACAAATTACCAAGGCTATCCTGGTAATTGGTACCACCCCAAAAAGTATATCCAAAATTCTCTACATCAAACTTTTTTGAAACAATCGTATCAACACAGCCCTGCGCCTGCACATTTTGTTGTAAAAAAATGCAGGCAATTAAAACTAAGAAAATGTACTTCAGCTTATTAAAATATAACATGGGCAGAAGTTGGTAGTTGATTAACGGATGGTTATGTTAAAGATAACATTAAACTTCATGATAAAATTTGTTTTAATAAGACCAAAAAACTTCCGATACTATTATCAGTAGCCAATCAGTTGTTGCACCATTTCATCCAACCTGCTGTAGGCCATAAAATTTTTCTCCAGCTCTATATTAAAAGGAATGGCAGTATCTAAAGATGCACATCGCATCACGGGCGCATCCAATGCACTGAAACAGTTCTCGCTGATCCAGGCAGAGATCTCTGCGCCAATGCCGCCGAGCATCGTGTCTTCATGCAGGAGTAAAACTTTGCCGGTAGCAGTAACAGCTTCTTTAATGGCTGCATAGTCTAATGGCAACAATGTTCGCAGGTCTAAAATATGAATAGATATATCTGTATGATTTTTTGCATAATCCATTGCCCAGTGCACGCCTGCACCATAAGTAATGATGCTGATATCATCGCCACTGGTAACCAATCTTGCCTTACCAATTTCCACTTCATAATATTCCTCCGGCACCGGGCCGCTTACAGAACGGTACAATGCTTTGTGCTCAAAATATAAAACAGGGTTTGGGTCATTGATGGCTGCTATCAATAAGCCTTTGGCATCTGCTGCGGTGCTGGGGTAAACAACTTTTAATCCGGGCGTATGTACAAACCATGCTTCATTGCTTTGCGAATGAAAAGGCCCGGCTCCTACACCGCCACCTGTTGGCATGCGTATCACTACATCCGCATTTTGTCCCCACCGGTAATGGATCTTTGCCAGATTATTTATGATCTGGTTAAATCCTACAGTAGCAAAATCGGCAAACTGCATTTCCATAATGGCTTTGTATCCTTCTAAACTTAAACCCAGGGCCGCACCTACAACAGCACTTTCGCAAATGGGTGTATTGCGTATTCTTTCTTTGCCAAATTCCTCAACAAAGCCTTCTGTAATTTTAAATGCACCACCGTACTCTGCAATATCCTGTCCCATGATGATGAGGTTGGGATGTTTGATCATGCTTTGATGTAAAGCTTCTTTTATTCCATCAATGAATCTTTTTTCGTGAGTGGTGAATCGTGAATCGTGAGAAGCTGGTGCATGAGTATACTGCAACACTGACGTCTCACGATTCACGTGTGACGAGGGTGCATACACATCTTTCAATTCATCTTCCGTAATCACTTCCATCGGCTTTGCCTGCGCTGCTATCTTTAATTCAGTTTCAATATGAGCTTTTGTTTCTGCTTTAATATTTTCTATCTGCGTAGCAGTTAAAATATTTTTATCAATAAGGAATTGCTCATAATTCTTTACCGGGTCTTTTGTTGACCATTGCTCAAACATTTCGGGAGGCACATATTTAACGCCGCTTGCTTCTTCGTGCCCACGCATGCGGAAGGTCATGCACTCAATTAAATATGGCTTTTGATTTTTGATACAGTATTCACGAACGCCTTTAATGGTATCATATACGGATAAGATATTGTTGCCATCTATCTGTATGCCTTCAATACCATAACCAATGGCTTTATCTACTAAATTTTTACAGCGGTATTGCTCACTTACCGGCGTACTTAAACCATAGCCATTATTCTCAATAAGAAAGATGACAGGCAGGTCCCATACCGCAGCAATATTCAATGCTTCATGAAAATCTCCTTCGCTGGTACCGCCATCGCCGGTAAATGCAAGTGATACTTTTAGTGGTGAGCCTGTAGAACCATGACGTAATTTATAAGCCAGCGAAACACCAGCTGCAATAGCCAGCTGAGGGCCCAGGTGAGATATCATACCGCAGATATGATGATCTTTGCTCCCAAAATGAAAACTTCTTTCCCTACCCTTGCTGTATCCTTCCTTATTACCCTGCCATTGCATGAACAGTTTACTCAACGGCATTTTTCGGGATGTGAACACGCCCAGGTTACGATGCAAAGGCATTATCCATTCATCGGACTGCAGGGCCAGGGTAGCGCCAACTGAAATGGCTTCCTGCCCGATACCGCTGAACCACTTACTGATCTTACCCTGCCTCAGCAATACAAGCATCTTCTCCTCTATCATGCGGGGCAGCAGCAATTTTTTATAAAGATCAATTAATGATGCGTTGGTTAGATCTTTCCTGTCGAATTGCATAGTTATAAATGTGGTGATTGGGCGTAAAGTTAGCTGATGTTGACTGAGCTTACCAAATCACTTTTACGCCGCATTCGTGTTACTCAATTGTTAAAACAGTTCTAAAGCAGGCCTGATATAGAATTTAAATGTGCAATTTTAAAACCTCTTGCATCTCCCTAAAAACTATCATTTATGAACCAACTACTCAAACCTGCTGCTGTAACACTATTTATAGTATCAGCATTTATCTTTTCGGCCTTTACAAATTCAACAGCTAAGGAAACCAAAACAAGTAAACCCAGGAACGCTAATCCCAAAATACAGGTAGCCATTTTACTTGATGTTAGCGGCAGTATGGAAGGCCTGATAGAACAGGCCAAGGCGCAGTTATGGAATATGGTGAATACCCTGGGTAAAGCCAAATGTACAGGGGGTGCAAGTCCGCAAATTGAAATTGCCTTATATGAGTACGGCAGAACGACTAACCCCGTAAAGGATGGTTATGTAAAAAAAATAAACGGCTTCATTAGCGACCTGGATTCGTTATCAGAGAATTTATTCAAATTAAAGACCAATGGCGGAGATGAATTTTGTGGGCAGGTGATCTATACTTCTTTACAGGAGCTGCAATGGGATGCATCGCCTGAAAATTATAAAGTGATCTTTATTGCAGGCAATGAAGATTTTTTACAGGGCAACCTGCATTATACAAAAGCATGCACAGAGGCAAAGAGCAAAGGCGTGATCGTAAACACGATCTATTGTGGTGATAAAGCACAAGGGATAAAAGAGCATTGGAACCTCCTGGGCGAATGTGGCAATGGTAGTTTTACTTTTATTGATCAAAATGTAAAAGAAGCCGATATCCCAACACCGTATGACAGCCTGATATTTTCATACAACGAAAAACTGAATGGAACTTATATTGCTTATGGTTATGCCGGTGCACGCTCGCAGCAAAAACAAGCTGCAATGGATGTTGCCAATACTACCATGAGCAAAGAAGCAGGCATGAAAAGGATCATGGCAAAAAGCAACAGCAAGGTTTACAATAATTCCCAATGGGACCTTGTGGATGCAAAAGGAAGCGGTGTTGATTTTAAAATGATCTCAAAGAAAGATCTGCCAGATAGCCTGAAAAATAAAAGTACTGCAGAACTTGAAAAAATTGTAGATCAGAAAAGTAAAGAGCGTGGTGCTGTACAAACAGAGATAACAAAGCTTAACACACAAAGAGATGCTTATATAGCTGCGGAAAGAGCTAAAAAAAGAGCAGTTAATAAACCCAATACAGCTACTTTAGAAACAGAAGTTGAAAAGATCATTAAAGAACAGGCAAGGCGGTATAAAATGAATATTGATTAGAAGCTAAGAGCATAAAGGAGAAAAAGAGGGAAAGGAGCCAAAGGAGTATTTCTCTTTTTTGCTCCTTTTCTCTACTGAGCTTGCGAAGTATGACCTCTTAGCTAAGCCACTTTCTTCTCCTCGGGAAAAGCTTTTTTATGTACCACAGAATTAAAAAAGGAAAGTAAAGCCCCAAATAATAATGCATGCCAGAAGCTTTCTACGTTAAAGCCTCCTACAAAATGATCGTCAATTAAAATGATGCAGGCATTGATTACAAAAAGGAATAAGCCAAGCGTGAGAATGGTGGCGGGCAGCGTTAATAAGATCAATATAGGTTTTACAATGGCATCCAGTAAAGACAATACTACTGCAACTATTACCGCAGAAAGCATGTCTTTAATTTCTACTCCTGGTAATATATACGCCAGTATAAAAACATTTACTGAGCATACCAGCACCTTAAAAAACCATTTTTGCATAGTTTTGGTTTTGTTTCTTAAAATTATATTACAACAACTTCGTAAAATTGTTCCGGGTTCAAATATTTTTTTGCCAGCTCCCTCAACTCTTCTGCCGAAATTTTTTTTATGGTTTCTATAGACTGGTAAAAATAATCATCGGTCAGATCATTGAGTATTAAATTTTTCCATCTTCCTATAATGTGAAACGGGCCATCAAGGTCGCCCAGGATCGTTCCTATCAAATAATTACGTACCAGCAACAACTCCTCATCATCTACGAGGTCTTCCCTCAGCAGTTTCATTTCCTTATAGATCTCTTCTATCGTTGCTTCGCAAACATCCTTTCCTGCTTCGGTACTGATCATCCATGCCGTATCATGAATATGATTCTGTACATAACTGTGTATGCCGTAGGTATAACCCTTATCCTCACGGATATTGCTCATCAGCCTGGATCCAAAAAAACCGCCGAACAAGGTATTCAGTACCATTACTTTCATAAAGTCTGGATGATGGCGGGTAGGAAAAGGGCGTGCGATGCGAATTGCGCCCTGCACACCGTTCACATCATTCTGAATCCTGTATTTTTTTTCTGCAGCAGGAGATGGTATTATTGTTGAAAGCTTTTTATTAAATGGTTTTAAAGAAAGATCTCCCAGCGCATCATTCAATTGCTTTTCTAAATTGATGGGCAACTTACCACTTACAAAGATCACACACTGGCCATTCACATAATACGCTTTAAAAAAATCTTTTAGCTGGCTGCTGTTCAATGCATCAAGATCTTCTGGATTGGTATACTTGCCATAAGGGTGTTCTTCGCCATACAAATAGGCATCAATAAGCCTGGTAGCAACAAAATCACTTTTTTGCAGGTTAACTTTTATGCGCTGCTTTGAATTCTGTTTAAAGATATTCAACTCTTCCTCGCTAAAAACAGAATCGGTTATCATTTCCCGCATAACCGGCAATAATGCAGGCAACTGTTTATTCAATGACGAAACTGTTACAACAGCAGTTTCATTATAACAGGCCCTGTTACAATAAGCACCATGATATTCAAACTCTTCATTCAATTGAAAAGCCGACCTTTTGGATGTACCGTTCTTTAGTAAATAATTGGTGGCAGATGCGGTGTTCCTTTGCTGCTCAAACCAGTTGCCGGCATAAAACACCATCTCCAGTTGCAATACATCCTGTGCACCTGCATCAATGGCATATACGGGCACGCCATTGTTTAATGTAAAGTGTTGGTAAGGTTTAAGCTGCAGTTCAAATTCTATGGCATCTTTTATTGCCGGTGCTTCTTTTCGGTTCATTTATGATTTTAGTTATCGGAATGGTAATATAGGGTATTACTGTTACGCTCTTCAAAAATTATGTTAGCTTCCTTTTTTATATCGTCGGCTGTTACCCCCCGGTATCTTTCCAGTTCTTTGTTGATCAGGTCTGCATCGCCCAATAATTCATATATCGCCAGGCTGGCGGCACGGTTGGTAATGCTCATGTCCTCAAAAGCCATCATGCTCTCTGTTTTATTCTTTACTTTTTCCAGTTCCCTTTCGGCTATGCCATCATTTTGTAGTTTTTTTAATTCTTCATTAATGGCCGCCTCAGCGTCTTCCATCTTCACTCCTTTTACCAGTTTACCTTCAATGGTGAGTAGCCCTGCATCGGTACTGCCCAAATGATAACATTCAATATTACTGAACAGTTGTTTTTCTTTTACCAATGCCTGGAACAACCTTGATGATCCACCACCGCTTAAAATTTCTGTGATAAGATCGGCTGTATAATACCGCATATCGGTTCTGGGATAAATATGCCAGCATTTATATAGCGCATCAAGCGGCACTTTAGATCTTACAGTATTCGATCTTGCTGATGTTTGCTTTGGCTCTGCGGGCACCTTACGTTCATATCTTTCGCCTGCCGGGATCGGTGCAAACCATTTGTTGGTTAGCCGCTTTACTTCTTCAACAGTTACATTGCCGGCAACCACTAAAATGGCATTGCTTGGATTGTAATGTTTATTAAAAAATGCTTTTACATCATCCAGTGTTGCATTTTCAATATGGCTGAGCTCGGCGCCGATCGTCATCCAGCGGTAGGGATGCACTGTGTACGTAAGCTCCCTCATCTTATGCCATACATCGCCGTAAGGCTTATTGATATAATGTTCTTTAAATTCTTCGCAAACAACTTTACGCTGAACTTCCAGGCTTTTTTTACTGAATGCAAGCGACAACATACGATCACTCTCCAACCAAAAAGCAGTTTCCAGGTTTTCGGTGGGCAACTGGCAATAATAATTTGTAAAGTCGTTGGTGGTGTAAGCGTTGTTCTCTCCACCGGCAAGCTGGAGCGGCTCATCATATACAGGTATGTTTACACTGCCGCCAAACATCAGGTGCTCAAACAGGTGGGCAAAGCCGGTCTTGGCCGGATCTTCGTCCCTTGCTCCCACATCATACAGTACATTGACCACTGCCATGGGGGTGCTTTTATCCTGGTGAACCAACACTTTTAACCCGTTGGCTATTTCAAATTTTTCAAACTGGATCATGTGCAAATGTACGGATGCAGAACAAAAAGAGATTAAGTTTAACGGATGCTTATCGTATTAATGACAAGTTCTTTTAAAACACCATCACGTTTTACCAGTACCTTGATAGATTCGTAAGGTTTTTGTAAAACGTATTTATAGGCCTGCATGTTCTGTGTAAAATTCCTGTTCACGGCTATAACCTGGTCATTTACTTTAAAGCTGGCTTTATCGGCCGGCGAACCGGTGATCACATCCTCAACCATTATTTTACCATCAACTAAATAAATGCCCAGCCCGGTATAAGCATAATCAAACTCCTCGTTAAAATGTTTATTGGGTATTATATAAATTTCCCGGTTAGGATAATTGATTACCATATTGAACCTGCGTAAGATATCATTGCCCAGCAGGCCCCCGGTAAAGGGATAGGAAGTAACATTGTAATTGTCTTTATATAAATATGTGGGTACCGACCTGAATTTGTACGGACCTACTTTCAGTTCCTTTATCAGGGTAAGCCGCATCTGCAGTTTACCGCCCATGCCTTCGGCCTGTGTTACCACGGGCCTCCTCCTGCTTAATAAGATACCGCTATCCTTTGCAAATTTTTCGCTCATCAATAAGCAAAGGCCGGCGCCGGTATCAATATAAAAATTAAACCCCAGGCTTTTCCTGTCTTTTATATTCAGCCATTGAATGGGTAGGTTGGTAAATGCCGGGTGCATCAGGTGGCCATTTTTTGGATAATCTATCCTGCCGGGACTGTACACTTCAATAATACTGCTGTCGAAATTGATCTTAACAATATAGCGACTGAAAAAACTATAGCCGATTATGCCATCCACTTTCTCACCATAAACACTGGTAAGCACTTCATAATTATTTACATGAAAATTCAGGTGTTCAATTTTTAGTCCGGGTAACGAAAGGCTTTGATCAAAAGCAAAAGAAACTTTACGAATACCCGCTATGCCGGTGATGGTAGTATCGCTGGGCTTAAGGGTAATATTAAATTCAGCGCAGGTGCTGGAATCAAGCGAGATACCACCACTGCCGGTATCCAGTATAAAGTTTAATGTATCGGGCACATTGCCAAAGCATGCCTGTATCACCATTACGCCACCGCTGAATTGTTTAAAAGGAAAACGGGTAATGAATTTTGCTTCTGTTTGGGGCAATAATTCCTGTGCCTGCACCCCGGCAAGCGTAAATAAATAAAATATGATGAAAAATGTCTTCTTCATGCTATGTTCCTTCGAATTTACAACCTTATGGATGTACTTTTGTTGATTATTACACAAATGGAGCACACATGCAATTAGATGATCTATATCAAAAAGCCCTGAGGTTTGAATTTCTTACGGTAGAAGAAGGCATGTTCCTGTTTGAAAATGCTGCTTTAACGGAGTTGATGTTTGTTGCAGATGAACTGAGAAAAAAACAGGTACCGCATGGTAAGGTTACCTGGCAGATAGACCGGAATGTAAATACCACGAATGTTTGTATAGCCATTTGTAAATTTTGTAATTTTTACCGCATACCCGGCCACGCCGAAGCATACATAACAGATATTGAAACCTATAAGACCAAGATTGAAGAAACCCTTAAATATGGCGGTGACCAGCTTTTATTACAGGGGGGCCATCATCCCGAACTTGGCTTGAGTTTTTATGTAGGTCTTTTTAAAGAACTTAAATCACTTTATCCAAACATTAAACTGCATACACTCGGGCCGCCGGAAGTTGCACATATCACCAAATTGGAGAAAGGCACTCACCGGGAAGTGCTGATGGCTTTAAAGGAAGCAGGCATGGACAGCCTACCCGGCGCAGGCGCAGAAATTTTAACTGACAGGGTAAGGCGCCTGATCAGTAAGGGAAAATGTGGCGCACAGGAATGGCTGGATATCATGCATGAAGCGCATAAACTCAATATCACCACATCGGCCACCATGATGTTTGGCCACGTAGAAACATTGCAGGAACGTTTTGAGCATTTGGTAAAGATCAGAGAAGTACAAAGTCGCAAACCTGCTGAGGCAAGGGGTTTCCTGGCATTCATACCCTGGACCTTCCAGGATGTGGATACCCTGCTGGCAAAAATACGTGGCGTACATAATTTAACTACGGCTGAAGAATACATCCGCATGATCGCCATGAGCAGGATCATGTTACCCAATATTTTAAATATTCAGGCAAGCTGGTTAACGGTAGGTAAACAGGTTGCACAGATCTGCCTGAATGCAGGTGCCAATGATTTTGGAAGTATTATGATAGAAGAGAATGTGGTTAGTGCTGCAGGGGCTCCGCACCGTTTCACTTACAAAACCATTCAGGAGTCGATCAAAGAAGCGGGCTTTGAGCCACAGTTAAGGAACCAGCAATACGAATGGCGGGATATCCCTCAAACCATTGTAGAGCAGGTGATAAATTATTAAAGCCCCCTAACCTCCGAAGGGGGAATAAAACACATGAAAACAAGTAACTCAAAAAAAATCCTGCACCGTTTTAGAATGATCGGCATTGCAGAAGGTATATCATTTTTAGTACTGCTATTAATTGCTATGCCCCTTAAGTATTTTATGCAGATACCCGAAGCTGTAAAATATACCGGCTGGGTGCATGGTATTCTCTTTGTTGCCTTTTTTTATGGCGCATTTGAAGTGATGGGCGCATTAAAGAAGAATTTTTTATGGCTAGTCAAAGCTTTTGTCGCTGCTGTAATTCCCCTGGGTACATTTATTTTTGACCGGGAGTTAAAAAAGGAAGAAGCCTTACTCCCAGGCTAATCCTCTGATAGTAATTATTACATGTTATTATGCAATTGTATAATAATAGTATATTTTAACAGCCCTTTTAAAAGCTGCCGTTGAATAAGACAGTTAAATTTTTTAAATTTGGGAGATCTAAATCAACTTAATTAATAATGAAGAGAACTATACTGCTTAAAAGAACATTGATCTTTATACTTGTTCTGACCGGGGCTGCAGGCATGCCCGTTAAAGCGCAGGATCGATCCGGCACGCTTCACCAGCTAAATTCGCTTCTGATAAATACAGTAATGGTTGATTTTTTTTCGCCGCCGGTTGCCAGCCGTATATATGCCTACCCCAATATTGCATTTTATGAATGCATCCGGCTGGATGATCCATCCTTACCTGCAGTTGCCTCAAAGTTGAACGGACATGTTAATTTACCGCCAGCATCCATTGCAGGTAAGATAGATAATTTTATTGCTGCCAGCCTCTCTTACTCATACGTAGCACAAAGCCTGGTTGGTTCTGAATATAAAATTGAAGACTGGAGGAAAGCCTTTATTGATTCTCTTGCACAAACAAATACAGATACTACCCTAACAAAAAACTCCATGCGTTATGCAAGAGCAGTTGCCGACAGTATTATCGCCTGGATAAAAAAAGATAATTACAATCAATCCCGGGGTATGCCCAGGTTCACATACTCATCAACTGTAGGTGCCTGGCAACCTACGCCCGAAGATTATTCGCAGGCTTTGGAACCGCACTGGACAACCATCAGAACCTTTACATTAAAGTCTCCTTCGCAGTTTTCACCAAAGGAAAAATTAGTTTTCAGCCGCAAAAAAAAATCTCCATTTTATAAAACCATGATGGAAGTGTATAAAATAGGAAACAAACTGGATACCAATCAAAAAGCCATTGCAAAATATTGGGATGATAACCCCAATGTATCTGTAAATATGGGCCACCTGAATTATTTCATCCACAAGATCTCGCCGGGGGGGCATTGGATCATGATCACCAAACAGGCCTGCCAGGAAAAGAAAGAGACAGTAACCCGTTCATCACTTGCATATACATTGGCTGCCATTGCCATGTTCGATGGATTTATTGCATGCTGGGATGAAAAGTTCCGCACCAATTTGGTAAGGCCCATAACTGTGATCAATGATTATGTAGATAAGAACTGGCAACCTTATATCCAAACCCCTCCATTTCCTGAGTTTACAAGCGGGCATGCGGTTGTATCAAACGCAGCAGCTACTGTACTTACGGCATTGTTTGGCGAGAATTACGAGTTTACTGATGAAACTGAAATTCCTTTTGGCAATAATACCCGGCACTTCAGGTCTTTTTATGAAGCTTCGGCAGAATCTTCGATGAGCAGGGTTTATGGTGGCATTCATTACCCAACCACTGCACGCATAAGTATATTACAGGGCAAAAATGTAGGGAATCATGTTTTGAGAACATTGTATCCTGCGGCCATTAAATAAATACATCATGTTAATTAAGTATCGCATTTTACAGCTGTTCCTTGCAGTTGTCTGTACCACTACGGTGTGGGCGCAACAGACCGGATCAAGGCTATTTACTTTACTTCCCGAAAGCACTACAGGCATTGGGTTCAGGAACGATATCGTGGAGACCTCGAACATGTTTATGTACATGTACGAGAACCTGTATATTGGAGGTGGTGTAAGTGTGGGCGATATCAATAATGACGGGCTGCCTGATATTTATTTTTCCTCAACCCTGGGCAGCAATAAACTATACCTGAACCTGGGTAATTTTAAATTCAGAGACATCACAGAATCTGCCGGTGTTAATGGGGGCGATGGCATTAAGACCGGTATAAGCATGGTGGACATAAACAACGATGGTTATCTTGATATATTTATCTGCAAGTCGGGCTTTAAAGATCCTAACCTGCGTAAAAAAATATTCTACATCAATAATAAGAACAATACATTCACAAACCGGGCTGCTGAATACGGACTGGAAGAATCAAGCTTTTCAATACAGTCTTACTTTTTTGATTATGACAACGACGGAGATAAAGATGTGTTCTTTGTAAATCATCCTTACGACTTCAGTAAGTCTATGACCATACCTGCAACTGTTGTTAATGGTAAAATGGTGTATGCTGCAGATACCAACACGGTTTATGTAAGCGACAGATTATTTGAGAACCGCAACGGTAAGTTTGTAGATGTTACTAAAAAAGCAGGTTTGATCACGCATGCTTTTGGTTTAAGTGCATCAATTGCGGACATTAATTCTGATGGATGGCCTGATATCTATGTTGCCAATGATTTCAATAAACCCGATTTTCTTTTTATCAATAACCGAAACGGAACTTTTACCAATAAGCTTACTGAGTATATAAAGCATTTAAGTTTTTCTGCCATGGGATCTGATATAAGCGATTTTAATAACGACGGGCTTGAAGATATTTATGTTGTTGATATGGCTGTGGAAGATCCTGTAAGGCAAAAACAATTATTTGCGGTGAACCAAAACTACGATAAGTTTCAACTGCTGCTAAAATATGGTTTGTATTACCAGTACCCACACAATAGCCTCCAGCTTAATAATGGCGATGGTACTTTTAGTGAGATAGCGAATTATGCAGGCGTTGCCGAAACCGAATGGAGCTGGGCACCGCTTATTGTTGACCTTGATAACGATGGCTGGAAGGATATCTATGTAACCAATGGATTAAAACGCGATATCACCGATTGGGATTACAAGGTTTTTGTATTGGATTCTGTGATCGCCAGTATGAATAAAGGAAAATCAGTTGACCTGAATGCCTGGCTGAAAAGTATTCCGTCCGTGCCTACAAAAAATTATTTTTATCATAATAATGGCAGTTTAAAATTTGATAATTATACCGATAAGTGGAGTGATGCCCCGCCATCTTTTTCAAGTGGCGCTGCTTATGCAGATATGGATAATGATGGCGATCTTGACCTGGTTGTAAACAATGTAGATGGGCCTGCTTTTGTGTTTAAGAATAATACACGTGAACAAAGTACCTCATCGCATTTTCTTCGATTTAAGTTTTTCCGGGCTCCGGGGTCGGCAGATGAAGTTTACGGAACTACTGTAAAATTAACCAATGCAAAAGGCCAAATACAATTCCAACATTATCATCCGCAGCGTGGTTTTTTATCGAGCATGGAACATGTGCTTCATTTTGGTACAGCTGATGAAACTACGGTAACAAGGGCCGAGATAACTTTCCCCAATCAAAAGAAGATCATACTTGAAAATGTAAAAACCGACCAGGAATTAACACTGTATGAATCCAATGCGGTAATAAGCAGTACAATTGTATCAAAAGCAGGCAAGGATTTCAAAGACATCAGCTCAACCGGGAAATTAAAATACACGCAAACCGAGAATGATTTTATAGATTTTAAAAGAGAGCCGTTGATCCCCTATAAATGTAGCCGCAAAGGGCCCTACTTTACAAAAGCTGATGTGAACGGCGATGGCAAAGAAGATATTTTTATTGGTGGCGCTGCCGGTAGCGAATCAAAGCTGATGTTGCAAAACGCAACGGGCTCATTTACCGAAAAGAAACTGGCCGCATTTACTGCGGATAAAAAATTTGAAGACATGGGGTCACTTTTCTTTGATGCGGATGGGGATGGCGACCTGGACCTGTACGTAGTAAGCGGTGGCGCAGAATTTAACCCGGGTAATAATTTATACCAGGACCGCTTATACAAAAATGATGGCAAAGGAAATTTTACTGCAGCCAGCAATGCATTGCCAACAGAAGGTTTTAATGGATCAAGTGTTACTGCATTAGATTTTGATTCGGATGGCGACCTTGATCTTTTCATAGGCGGGCATGTAATACCGGGTACATTTCCCAAACCCGACAGGAGCATGCTTTTACAAAACAACAAAGGCGTTTTTACGGATGTTACAAACCAGTTTGCAAAAGCATTACTTAACCCGGGTATCATTAACCAGGCGGTTTGGGCAGATATGGATGCTGATGGAAAAAATGAATTATCAATAAGTGGCGAATGGATGCCGCTGGAAATATATAGTTTGCAAAACGGGCAGTTTGTAAAAAAACAGCATTCGGTTCATATCATATTACCTTCAAAAAAAGATACCCTTATTAGCATGGATGCATTAAGTGGCTGGTGGTATAATATGAAAGCTGCCGACCTTAATAATGATGGCCGCATGGACCTGGTGATGGGTAACCGGGGTTTAAATTCTTCCATCAAGGGAAATATACATGAGCCCGCTACCATTTATGCCAAAGATTTTGATAATAATGGCAGTTATGATGCTGTGCTGGGTTATTACATTCACGGTAAATGTTACCCGCTGTACAGTCGTGACCAACTGATAGACCAGGTTCCTTCCATGCGTAAAAAATTTATTCGCTATAGGGATTATTCTGGCAAAACACTGGATGGCATTTTTACAGTAGCAGAAAAAAATAATATGGATGTTTATAAGACAAACTTCTTTGAATCAGGCGTTTTAATGAACGAGGGCAATAACACATTCCGTTTTATTCCTTTTCCTGAAAGGGCGCAGCTATCTACCATTAATGATATGATCATTGATGATATTGATAATGACGGCATAAAAGATATTATTGTGTGCGGCAACTCCGATGACCCTGCTGTAATGGTAGGTGTATATGATGCTACATCAGCGCTGGTTTTGAAGGGATTGAACAATGGAAATTTTGCTGCTGTATCGCCAGCCCAAAATGGTTTAACTGTAAGAGGTGAATCCCGTAAAATGGTTTACCTGAAAGATAAAGGCAAAACAACCTTAGTGTTTTTAAAGAATGATGCGCCGGCGCAGGTGTTTATGAAGGAGTAAATTATTTCAACAACAGCTTTCCAAACCTTTCTATCTCTGCAATTTCCAGTGCAGAAATATTTTCATTGTTATCAAATTTTGACCTTAAGAAGAGCAGCCTTTTGTGCTGTGGATATTTATCCAGGATAGCAGCTATCATTTTTCCTACAGCCTCATCCTTAGTTGGCAGGGGTGTCGAAATAGTTGCCGCTGCCCTTTCCCGGGTTGGCTTTTTTTTAATGATGGCTTCCAATGTGGCCAGTTTACCTTGAGAAATACGCTCGGTTTTAAGTGCCTTGCTATGCAGGCCTTCCATTTGCTTCTTACTTAATCCACCACGGTTGCAATATTGCTGATGCAGGCTGTTCAAAAAATTGGAAGAAGGATGAGCCTTTACCATTTCATTCAATATATCCAGCAGTATATCCATTACTGCAAACTTAACTTTAAAACCAGGACCTACAAAAAAACAAAAGCCACTATAAAGTGACTTTTGATTATTTATAACATTAGAAATTATTAGCCCTTGCCTTTAGCATTTCCCTTGCTTTTAATTTTATCCTGTCCATTATGGTTACCATTATTGATGTTATTATTATTCTGTCCATTATGGGTAGCATTTTTACTTTTAATCTTGTGCTGTCCATTATGATTACCATTATTGGTTTTATTTTTATACTGACCATAATGATTTCCATTATTACTCTTAGCCTTAATTGTAACCTGTCCTTTATGATTTTTATACTTGGCATAACTCACTTTATGTGTCTTAAAGTCCTTGTAAGCATTGGGAGAGGTAAGAACTACTTTATGTCCTGAATAAAGATCATAACCTGAGTGCTTTTGAGGTAAATTTGGTGAAAAGACCCACTTGTCGTCTGCCAGGTATACAAATTCTTTACGTGGTACATAATAATAGGTCTCAATGTCGGGCATATAATAATACGCTGCTTTATCATAACCGGCAGGTCCCCATTGGGGCTGTGGAACATTGAGTTTTACGTCAACCTGTGCTTTTAAACTTGTTGCAGAAAAAATTGCTGCTACAAACAACAAACTCATAAATACCTTTTTCATAATTGAAAGTTTTAATTCATTATTAGTTTTTCAAATACGGTGCCAGAAAAGTATATTAAGGAATTGCTATTGTTAAATGACGGTTTATAGCTGTAAATGATCATATAATATTTTTCACTTAGGTATTATGCTTATTTTAAATCAGTTAAAATAATTATAAAAGGATTCGACGCTTAAACGCTTTATGCGGCTTTGGACTATTTCATTAAACAGCTTAAAACCCTTAATTAGTAAAAATATTTACACCTCGATTTCATTTGGAGAAGTAATCGCATTTGCAATCATCTTGAGCTGGATAGTAGCCTCCTTCTTTGTTGATCTACCCGGGACATCTTCTTTAGGCAGGTAAAAAGTTTTGTTAAACGGCTAGTAGGGTTTTAAAAGGGATATCATTCATACAATATTTCGAGGAGGCCTGTCGTTAAGTGGTATAAACTATACCCAAATGACCAGAACCCCTTACCAATCAAAACCGGATCACATTGTAGTACATGTCATAAAAAGCTTTATAAATAAGCTGAGGCAGAACCCGGATATATATCCTATCCGTTATTACAAGAAGAACCGCAGGTTTAGTACAAGTTACAATGCACAGGCAGTAAAATAACCCACAAGGTTCGGAAATTACCCTGCAAAACTTTTAGGAAATCTGCTCTTGACAATCCGTGGAATGAATGTGTATTTTTGATATTCAAAATCCAACGTATGAAAACCGAGAACACAACACCACAAGGCAGCACCTTTAATGCAGTATTAAAGTTTTTAGGCCAGGCTTTAAAAAGCCTATTTCAGTCAACCCATGACCAGGAGTTTAAACGCCTCAAAGATTTTATAGCTTCTTAAGCTGTAGGGTTCAACAAAAACTTAACTGAACAGGTATTCCACATCTGATTTAGACAGTGCCTTTACAAAGCTTGCATCATCAGCGATGAGTTCGCTGGCCAGCTTCCGTTTACGCTCCTGCAGTTCCAGTATTTTGTCTTCGATAGTATCTACGCAGATCATGCGGTAGGCAAATATATTTTTGGTTTGGCCAATCCGATGTGTACGGTCAATAGCTTGTTGCTCCACGGCGGGATTCCACCAGGGATCTACAATATATACATAATCAGCAGCCGTTAAGTTTAAACCCACACCTCCAGCTTTTAGCGAGATAAGGAATACCCGGCACTCATCATTATTCTGAAAATTCTGAATAGCCTTTTCCCTGTCTGGCGCCGAAGTACTTCCGTCAAAATATTCAAAGGGGATATTATCTTCTATTAATTTCTTTTTAATCAATGCCAGCATGCCCAGGAACTGGGAGAATATAAGCGCTTTGTGGTTGCCTATATTTTCTTCTATCTCTCGTGCCAGCTCATCCAGTTTTATAGAATGGTTGGGATATTTTTCATCTTCATTCAATATAGCCGGGCTGTCGCAGATCTGCCTTAGCTTCATCAGGCCCTGCAAAATGGTGAGTTGTGATTTACCAATTCCCTGCTGATCAATAGTGCCCAGTATCTTCTCTCGGTAGCTGTTGCGATATGCCTCATACACTTTGCGCTGTTCTTTTTCCATTTCGCAAAACAAAATGGTCTCCGTTTTATCAGGCAGGTCTTTGGCAACCTGTTCTTTAGTGCGGCGAAGGATGAATGGGAATAATAATTTGCGCAGGTGTTCCTTTTGTTCCTGTTCACCAAATTTATCGATCGGCGTTGCAAATTCGTTCCTGAAGAATTCCATATTGCCCAGCAGGCCTGGATTGAGGAAATTCATCTGGGCAAAAATATCAAAGGTGTTATTTTGTAATGGTGTACCGCTCATGCACAACCTGTTCTTTGCGTTAAGCAAACAGGCTGCCCTGGTAACTTTAGATGCCGGATTCTTTATAGCCTGGCTTTCATCCAGGATCACATAATCAAAATTTATCTTTAGCAGCACCTGTATATCACTACGCAAGGTTCCGTAAGTAGTAATGATGATATCATGCTTTTGTAATTCTTCAATATTACGACTGCGTATGCTGCCATGATGAATATGAAAACTTAAAGAAGGTGCAAATTTCTGTACCTCGTTGCGCCAGTTATAGATAAGTGTGGTAGGACAAACGACTATAGCTTTTAAACCGGCGTTAATTTCTTTATAATGATGCAGCATGCTTAAAGCCTGCACGGTTTTCCCCAAACCCATATCATCGGCAAGTATTCCTCCCCATCCTACGTCATTTAAATAATTCAGCCATTGAAAACCTGAGGTTTGGTAAGGTCGAAGTATACTTTGCAAATGTTCAGGTGCTGCTGTTTCAGGGATATTTTTAAATTCTTTCAGCCGCTCATATTTTTCATCCAGTTCAAAACTCAATTCTGTTTCATCTCTGTTTTCATACAATTCATCTATCACACTCATGTGATACTTGGATAAGCGTAACTGGTCGGTCCTTCCATCACCCACTTTAAAAAGCAGTGAATATCTTTTAAGCCACTCATCGGGCAATATGCCCAATGTGCCATCACTAAGTTGAACAAAAGACTGCTTGTTTATTAAGGCTGTTTTTATTTCATCGATGCCAACACGTTGTTCGCCAAATTCAATTTCCACTTTGGCGTCAAACCAATCAAGCCCGCTGCTTACATGTATATGTGTGTTGGGCCTTGCGGTGTTAAACCTGAAATTGCGCAGTGCTTCAAAACCAAACACCGGCACTTTCATTTCCTTCATGGCATCAACAAACAAAAAGAACCAATTATTACGCAATACATCTGCGCCTCTTAATACGAGATTATTCTTATTGTCATCGGGCCTGATGAACATAGAGTGCAGGCTTTCTAATTTTTTAAGGAAATTCTCTTCGGCATCCAGATTGCGCTCAATGATCAATATTTTATCACCATCTGGTATGGTGATATTCTCTTTATCGGTAGGCCTGGTCTCAAATCCTTTGTAGGTAAATATGGGCTGAAACACCAGGTAGTCGCCCTTTTCCTGCAACTGCAGTTTTACTTCCGGCTCGCCGCTTTTAACTTCACGTACCAGGTTCTTGTCAAACTCTACTTTGTATTCCTTAGTAAGCGGCAGAATTACCTTTTTCATTTTTTCGGCCCAGTTCTCTTTACTGAGCTGGATATTTCCTTCTTTTAAAAACTTTTCGGCCTGTAATACATCCTCGGCCTTTTGCCAGAGATATAATACATCATCGTGTAAATAAACAAGGCTGCTCCTGCATTCATTATCTGTAAAAGCAATAGTATCCCCCAACAGCTTAACAGTACAGGCGATCTCAAAATGATCGGCGTTGGCCTGCACTTTAAAAACCGGTGCTATAAATTGATCACTTAATTCAATACCACGCAGATTGGCGGTGTTGAACTGTTTTGCAGCAGGCAGGTAAAAAATAAAATTGTTCGCTGCCTGCTCTTCAAAAATCTTTTTAAGTTTGGGTTGCAGGTATTCAGCGATCAGGGACTTTGTTTCATCGGGCAGGTCATCTCCATCTGTATGAATGATATTTTCCCAAATGCCGCTGAAAGGCGAGTTACGATCGAGGTACTTATTAATCTCGCTGCTTTGTAATTTACGTACCTGCTGCAGCAGTTGTTTATCTTCCTCACTGAACACTTCTGTATTTACAAACTTGCTTAGATCCAGTTTTTCAACCTTGCCTGTGTATTTTATTTTTGCTTCGTCCGATTCTCCCTGCACTGCATCCACTTCAAAATAAGGGTACATGCTGGCATTAAAATTAAATATCACGCCCATTCTTTTGGCGGGAGCTTCTTCAACAACAACATCCTCCTCCTTTGGTATATCTGCAACAATAAAAGATTCTGCAGGACGTGATGGAGCAGTGCCTGCCACCACTCTTTTGATATTGCTGTCAAGCACTTTTAAAAACGGCTTTCCCTCCTTATAAGTGAATTCAAATTTATTGGCGAGGTCATCTTCCAGGCTATAGCCATATATCTGCAGCAGTTTGTTCTTTTCCTTATCCCAGTTGCGTATGCTGTCAAAATAAGTAGTTCCATATGCATCCAGTAATTGCAGGAACAATACGGTCTTATGTTCGCAAAGCGGGTGTTCTGTTTCGCCACATTTGCAGGAAGTATCAAAATTCCTTTCATCATTTTTCTGAATAACAAGCGGGAAAGTTTCGCCATCCAATATCAGCTCCGCTTCCACTCTTTCATCTGCCGCCTTAATAATATTTGCCCTGTTAGTGCGTAAGATATTTTCGGCTTCGGAATAAATGCCCGGGGAGGAAAGCAGCTTGATCATCTTTAATTCAATATGCTTCATTTTGGCAACAGTATGCCGCTGGTTGTATTGAATATTGGTATTGCCCAGCATATTCTTATCAACCATATCCTGCAGGCGCATCAATGCGGCAGCTTCATGCCTGCAGATGTCACCCAGGTTGTAAGGGCATGAGCATCTTACCAACATTGATTTGGCATCGGTATACTTCTGAATATAAATTTTGTAAAAAGTAGAATAGTTATCGTCCTTTACCCTGAACACAACGGCACCCATCAACTGGTCATGTTCAACCAGTTCTACAAAACCCATTGCATGTATTTTTTTCCCACGCCGAATAACTTCGTCGGATCCATTGTTGTAAACATATTTAATAAGGTGCGGTAATGCCATTCCGGATTTAAGATTGCCGATTTAGGATTTTCAGATTTCTGAAAAAGGCAATTTGCAAAAGTAACGAAAAAAAAGTGAGCCCCGGAGTGTTATAGAAAAGATCAGCCAAAAATTTTGTGTTATCATTACGGGAACACGAAGTTTATTTAGCCAATAGCTTGCCATGTTCATATACCACGGTTATATTGGCTACATCTTCACTTAAACAATACCTGATGTCTTTTTCTAATCCAAACCCGGAGAGGCGCCGGTAATGAGAGGCATTCTTTGATCTCATATACCCAAACAGGTCCGGCTTTGCTTCATTATACATGGAAAGGGCAATTTGGGAGGAGTCGCAATTAATATCAAAATTTTCACCTATCCGGCTGATAACTGCCCCGGCAAATAAACTATCCTCAATATTAACCCTGTTCTTCCAGGCTGCACATCCCAATATCACATGCTGGTTTTGCTTCAATAAAAAATCACATACTGCTGACAGGTTAGGAAAAGAGCCGGTAATAATTGCTTTGGCATTTGCAGAAAGTGCCATATGCAGCAAGCGGGTACCGTTGGTCGTTGTTAATACCAATGTTTTACCCTTTATAAATTCAGCAGGATATTCAAACGGGGAATTGCCATAGGCCAGGCCTTCGGCGATCTGTCCATCCCTTTCACCAGCGGTAATACTATCGATCTGTTTTCCTATGCGAATGCATTCTGCAACAGTTTCAACCGGTATAATGGCTTTGGCTCCATTGTGGATAGCAGTGGCAATGGTTGATGTAGCCCTAAGTACATCTATAATTACAACAATGCTTTTATCAACATCATATAGATCCAAAAGTGCTGGTGAGAGACAGGTATATAATTCAGGCCGTACTTTTTGCATGTTTTAAAATTAGGTCAAAATAGCTTTCCACTTTTGGGTTTCAGCGTAATTTTTAATTACTCCATTTCGTTTTAGCAGAAGTTTTTCTAAATACGACTTCAAAAAGATACTGTTTAGCAGTTTTCCAAAAATACGGTAAGGGGTTTCAAATCTTAATATATCTATCACTATCGTTCCATTATCTGTTGCTTTAAAATGATGCTCGTGATGAAAGCTTTTAAAATCTCCCCTTATCATTTCGTCAATAAAAAAAACAGGGCTTTTCATGGCTGTAATTTTGGATGTGAACTGCCTTGTTTTAAAAAGGTGCCTGGCTTGCCAGGTTACCGTTTCGTCTTTATTAATCAGGCCGTTCATCGTTCCTGCAATTGCTTTTTCATTGGTATCAACTGTAGAGATCTGGTGAAGATTTATGCTACGGCTCAGGTCAAATACCCGGTTAACAGGTGCAGCAATGAATGATGTTAAATGAATTTGAGGCATGGCTGATTAATGGATAATTGATAATGATAAAATGGATAATTTATTACACTATAGGGCTGTTTTTATTTAAAAGAGCCCTTGACATTTTAAACATTATCAATTATTAATTATAAAATTATCCATTACACAAAAGGCATCTTAACAACTTTGGCTTTGATGAGTGTGTTGCGTACACTTATATATATTTCATTGTCAACCGCCGCATTATTTACAGTAACATAACCCATACCTATTGCCTTACCTAAGGTAGGGGATTGTGTACCTGATGTTACAGTTCCAATAATAGTTCCTTCAAAATCTTTTATATCGTAGCCATGGCGGGCAATACCTTTTTCCTTCATTTCAAAACCTACGAGTTTTTTGCCAAGGCCGTCGGCTTTTTGTTTTTCGAAATAAGTGCTGTTGGTAAATGGCTTGCTGAACTTAGTTATCCAGCCGAGGCCCGCTTCAAGGGGTGAAGTTGTATCATCAATATCATTGCCATATAAGCAATAGCCCATTTCCAAACGCAATGTATCCCTTGCACCCAGGCCAATTGGTTTAATACCCGCCTTTTCTCCTGCTTTAAAAATAGCATCCCATATTTTTACTGCATCATCACCATCGTCTTCTCCACCGGATCCTGCGGAAAAATAAATTTCTACACCACCAGCACCCGTGTAACCTGTCGCACTCACCAATACATTTTCAACTCCTGCAAAAGTCCCTTTGGTAAATGTGTAATATTTTAAATTCATAATATCCATTTCGGTAAGCGGCTGCAATATCTTTGTAGCATTAGGACCCTGTATGGCCAGCAGGCAAGTCTTACCAGAAATATCATGCATCTCCACATCCTTATCATTGAATTTTTTTATCCAGTTCCAATCTTTTTCAATATTGCTTGCATTTACAACAAGCATGTAAACATTGTTTTCCTCAATACAATAAACAAGCAGGTCATCAACAATGCCACCAGTTTCGTTTGGCAGACAACTGTACTGCGCTTTGCCCACTGTTAATTTTGATGCATCATTGCTGGTAACCCTTTGTATAAGATCCAGGGCATTTTCACCTTTTAAAATAAACTCTCCCATATGGCTTACATCAAATACACCGGCATTATTACGTACTGCAGCATGCTCATCATTGATACCTGAATAGCTGATGGGCATATTATATCCTGCAAACTCAGCCATTTTAGCGCCTAAGTCAATATGTTTTTGTGTGAAGGGTGTATTTTTCATGTAGCTGTTTTTTAAATATTGATTTATTAGTGAGGAAAAATTATTGCACAATAATTTTTATTTCGAAAAGAAGTGCCGGCAAGGTATTTTGGATAATATTCCATTGAATATTTCTATCGACCCGGAAATATTCATGTATCAATACATTTCTGAATGCAGCCAGTTTATGCCATTCAATATTACCATTCTGCAAAATAAATTCATCGGATAAGTTTCTTGATGCTTCTCCTATTATTTCAAAGCATCTGTCAATTGCGTATTGGGTTTTTATATCTGCTGAAAAAGAGTGGAAAGAATGTTCCCTTGAAAATTCTAAAACCATTTCAAGGTTAAGGATAATATCTGAAAGGAGTGTAGTATCAAACCGCTTAGACATATAATACTTCATTTTTGATCAACTCCCAATACATCGGTGGTATTGCATTTTTACTTACCACATCAACTTTATAATGCTGAAATATTTTTTTTAATTCGTCGGCAAAATCAAAATATTCCCAGCCTATTGTATTATTGAAGTAAACAAGTATATCAATATCACTTAAGTCGGTATTTTCTCCCCTGGCATAAGAACCGAATAAACCAATTTGTTCAATTGGATATTTAGTATCTGCAGTGTTCTTAAAAAGCTTTAGCTGTTCAAGTATTGTTTCTTTAGTCATTACTCAAAAATACAAATAAAACCTGTTATTAAATAAAAGTCCCGCCAAAAATGGCAGGACGTTGTTGGTTTCAACTTCAACTCAACTATTGAAACGATCTTAATTATCATCCATAATATCCTTCAGGTCTTCACAAACCACTCTTATCTTTTCATAAGACTCTTCCGGGTTTTCTGTTTTATCGATCTTAATACTTAGTCTGCCCGGGTAAGAGCGCAGGCTGATTTTAGTATCATCATCAAGAACTATTTCCTCACTCCTGTTATTTCTGATGCTTACCCTTTCATTCAGTAGGTGTTCATCAAGATAAACCTCAACTGCATGCGTTTTACGTTTGTGGTAAGACGCATCCATTTCATATTCATCATCGTCATCGGATATAGTTATACAAAGATCTTTTCCCTGATGAAAACAGGAGGAGAGGCAGGCGGTTAACAGGAACCCTAATACCACCAGGATAAATAGCTTTCTCATTTTTAACTGTTTGATGATCTTAGTCAATGTTTATTACAGGGTTGTGTACGGGTAATTGTGAACTTAATGGGGCTTCCTCTGTATTACTGCCTATCTTCTCGAGTTGCTGCTCGATCTTCTGCTTTGCTTTTTCCAATGAATCCTTTAATCTTTGTTTTTCCTTTTCCACTTTCAGCTGCATAGAATCGATCTTGTTCATCGGCTCTCCATTATTATAACGGTAGTTATCATTGTTATCAGTATTATCATCAGTGATCACTTCCACGCCACGGCTGTTTATATTTACCCTGTTAGACCGTGACCTGCTGGCTGGTGTTCCATTCAGGTTGTATAACCTGCCATCTTCTTTCATGATATATTCAACACCTGTTCTCCAGTCCTGTGCATCGTCATCTGAATCATAATCCCAGTTATCGTTATCATTGCCAAAGTGAACGTTATTGAACCATGACATGCTCTTATCGATCTTTATCCTTTTCCCCGCAGGTACATAGATAGTAAGCACTACTCTTTGATTACGGAACTTATCAGTTTTATTGATGGCAATTCCTTTATCCATTAATAATACGCTGTCCTTCTGTACACCAGTGTATTTGATCTGTGAAGCATTATTCTCGGCAATATTTCTTGATCTGCCGCTTGCCATTCTAACAACTGTAACTTTGAAGCTGTCATTGGTCGATTTTACGATGCGTACATCAATATTATTTACAAAGGCGGTATCTTCCTGTATGCCTTCAAAAGGCTCGAACCTTAAGAACCTGCTGCGGTTGTACTTGTCCAAAGGTCCCTTTGAAGTGATCTCCAGTTTCGAAACCGAAGGGTTGGCCAATGTTATTTCCTGTTCGGTTACGTTCTTGCTGCGGTAATTAAAATCCCGGCTGATAGAACTTACCAACAGGATCATACATACCCATCCTAAAACCCAAAGTGCACCAAAAGAGAATCCCAGAATATTGCCATGGCTTTTAGACCTGGCTATTTTACGAATGATCCAGGTGATGATGGCGATGATAGGAACTGCTATGAACAGGATCAATGTGCACCATGCAAAAAAGTTCTGGTAATCGTTGTGTATAATAAAATCCTTTAAAGGGAAGAAGCCAATTGATACTATTGCAAGGCCAAATAAACCCATGATCAATGCAAAACCTACACAACCAATGATGAAATAAGCAAATATTTTTACGATCATGGCGATCACATTTCCAAGTCCGCCCCGGTTGCGCCGTGTAAAGCTCTTTACATCGCCTGCCATTGCACCAGCCCTTTCACTGATCACTGCTGAAGCCTCTTTACCAAATTTTTCTGCTTTCTTCCCAACACCTTTCATTTCACCAACTACAGAATTTTTAATACTGTTCATATCCACTTTCTCACCTTTCATTTCCAGTTTTTCTGAAGTGGTTGACGCTTCAGGTATCACAATCCATAAAATGATATAGATGATCAGTGATGTTGGGCTGAACGTAAAGCGTAATACATCACCAAAATCCCAGAAACCGCCCCAGTGGCCCCATTTTGAAATGAATGACAGGAAAGGCAGCAGGAACAATACCCTTGGTATCCAGGCATTGATGCCGAAATAATTACCAATACCGCTGCACACCCCTGCTATCATTTTTTCATCAGGATTACGGAATAGTTTTTTTCTTGTTCCACCGATCTGCGTAGTAGCGCTGCTTGGAACTGCTATCCACATAATGATATAGGTTAAGAAACCGATACCGGAAAATAACAGTACAACAAATATTATCCTGGCAATTACCACATCTATATTAAAATAGTTGGCAAGGCCGCTACACACACCGCCCAGTACTTTATCATTTTCATCCCTGAAAAGTCTTTTTGAACGGGTGAACTGAGTTCCTGAAGTTGATTGCTCATTGGTTGCAGATGATGCAGATGCATGTGGTTGACTGTCATCCATGGCTTCAAATTCTTCGGGCCTGCCCATGTTCTTAATGATGGCATGTACGTCATCATCAGTGATGCAGGTTGCGCCCTTGGTTATTTTTTCCTGGAACAATTCACCAATGCGGCTCTCAATATCATTGATGATCTCTTCTTTGCCTTCTTCGTTGGCAAAGTGCCGGTTAAGGCTTTCCGTATAATTTTTCAGCAGGTCAAATGCTGTTACTTCAATAGGAACTACCCGTCCCTGGAAGTTTATATTTATTACTTGTTTCATGGCTTTAGTTTTTTGTTTCGTTAGTTGTTTTGGTGGAACAAAATATCATGGCTATACTTTTTGTTCCCTGTCTGGCATCAGGCAGGTTGGGGGTTGTTGAAGTTGTTGTTATCAATATTATCCTGTTCTGTATTGGTTAATGTTCTTACCGCGTTGGCAAGTTCAAACCAGGTAGTTTCGAGTTCCTTGTAAAACCCTGCACCTTTTTCTGTGAGGGTAAAATATTTACGTGGGGGGCCGCCGGTACTTTCTTCCCAACGGTAAGATAAAAGTTCTGCGTTTTTTAGCCTGGTCAACAGGGGGTATAATGTACCCTCAAGTATGTTCAGGTTGGCCGCTTTCATTTTTTCAATGATATCCGAAGGGTAAGCTTCGCCCTCTTTTATTATTGAGAGGATGCAAAACTCCAGAACTCCCTTACGCATCTGGCTGGCGGTGTTATCAATGTTCATGGCTTCAAGTTTTAACCTCACCCCGTCTCTCTCCAAAAGGAGAGGATGAAGCGAAGATCTTTGCGAATAATAATTTTTTCATGGCTATACTTGACCTCACCCCGTCCCACCTCCAAATGGAGCGGGTGAAGTAGATCGATTGTGACTATCCTTATTTAAAAAGAACTAAATGATTTATGAAATTCTGAGTTTTGGTCTCGTTAAGGAGCTTAACCGGCTCGTACCCTTTTTTAACCTAAACTCTCAATCTCTGCACAAAGATAAGAGTATTTTAGTACTATGCAAAACATAATACCATATTTTTTATAGTAGTGGGTGTCTGTTATTAGCGTATTTATGCACGAAATCCTTTACCACATTACATTTAAGTGAATAAATCTATTTTTAAAATTGTCTATCGGTTTTGATGAATGGTATATTCTGGGGACAAATGGCTGTAAATTGATCAAACTGCTGATCAAAAGACTACTGTTTTTAAAATTGATGGAATCATGTTAATCTTTTTGCAACAACCCTGTTCACTGTAACATTGGTACTTATATTGTACGTATAGTATATAGAAATAAGGAATTATGAAACATATTTTTTACCCGCTTATTGCCTTTCTTTTATTAGCCGGTTGTAAAACCAGCAAGAATTATCTATCCCGCACCGATAATGATAATACCATATTTGATGCTATAAAGACATTGAAGAAGCATAATACAGATACGGCGGCTCTCAATGCCCTCCCGGTCCTATATGCTGCGGCTGAAGAAAGAAATTTACGTAAAATAAGCAGTTACAATAGTATAGTAGAACTTAACCGCTGGGATAAGATCCTGGATACTTATAATACCATGCAGGAAATGCATGATGCCCTTATTGAAGTAGATGCCGCAAGTGCCGTTGTAAAGCCAACCAATTACCGTCAAACTATTTATGAGCTGAAGCAACAGGCTGCAGCCGATCATTATGCTGCGGCAATGAGCTATTTGGATAAACCCGGCCGGGACAATGCGAAAAAAGCTTATACTTATTTTAAAAAAGCTGACCAATGGTCTCCAGGCTACCAGGATGCTAAAATAAAAATGGGTGAGGCTTATCAAAATGCAATTGTAAACGTGGTGATACACCCGGTGCAGGATAATTCCTATTTCTTCAATACAGGCTGGGGAAATTATGGTTACAATTATAGCAACGAATATTTTCAGCAAACCCTGGTAAGAGAATTGAAAGGCATTAACAGCAGCCGCTACCCTGCACGTTTTTATACCGATTGGGAAGCAAGGCGTGATAATGTGCAACCAGATTGGGAAATTAACCTTACCCTTAGAAATATGTATATACCAACCCCACAAACCTATAGCTATAACCGTAATGTTAGTCAGCAGATAGAAACCGGCAGGGATACCAGCGGCAAACCTACATTAAGAACAGTTTATGCCACGCTTAATATTGTCAGGCAATCTTTTACTGCCCGGGCAGATATGGAAATAGTTATTAAAGATCTGCTTACCAACAAAAACATTACTTATAATACTTTTAGAGAAGATTACCGCTGGGAAGAAGAGCATGCAACCTATAACGGCGACAGCAGGGCACTTAGTTCTAATGACTGGGCAATAATAAATAACAGTTATTATAACCAGCCCCGTAAAGAAGATGTATTAAATGAACTTTATAGAAAATTATACCCGCAGGTTAAGAACAGGATCAGTTATTCGGTTGATTGGTAGAGGCCTCCCCTCGAACTTCGTTCCTTCCCCTTCGGGGAACCTCCAAAGGAGGGGTTTTAAAGAGTATAAATAATAAACAGCCCTCATTTTTGCAAGCGATGGCTCTTTTATATCTTAAATAAAATTTCATTATTTTCTTTTTATTCTTTTTGACAAAATTTCTTAGATAAAAATTCTATATACAACCCAGCTCATAAAATACGCCAGCGCTGTCATATAAACCAATTGGATCATCGGCCATTTCCAGCTACGTGTTTCTCTTTTAACAATAGCAAGCGTACTCATGCATTGCATAGCAAGCACGTAAAATATCAAAAGCGATAAACCTGTGGCCAGGTTATACACTTTGCTGCCATCAGGCCGCACAGCAGCAGCCATTTTTTCACGAAGGGTGTTGTTGTCTTCACTTGCATCTTCACCAACACTATATAAAGTTGCCATTGTACCAACAAACACTTCTCTTGCAGCAAAAGATGTGATCAGTGCAATACCGATCTTCCAGTCATACCCAAGGGGGCGGATTGCAGGCTCAATGGTTTTACCTAAGGTGCCGGCGAAAGAGCTTTGCAGCAGTTCTGTTTTACGTTGCTTATTAAGCTCACCGGCCTGTTGGGGATTTTGCTTTATTAATTGCTCATACTTTGCTGTTACAGCAGCCATTTTTTGTTTAGGCCCGTAAGTGCTCAATGCCCATAACAACAGGCTTATCACCATGATAACCTTACCTGCATCAAACACAAATATTTTAGCTTTCTCGATCATGGTTGTCAAAGCATTCTTCCACCTCGGGGCACGGTATGTAGGCAGTTCTAGTATAAAAAAACTACGCTCTGTACTCTTGATGAACCACTTCATTACCCAGGCAACTATCAATGCCATCACTGTTCCTAATAGATACAGACCCATCATCACCAGGCCCTGTAAACTTAAAAATCCAAAATACAATTCAGATGGAATTACCAATGCAATTAAAATGGTGTACACCGGAAGCCTGGCGCTACAGCTCATAAGTGGGGTTATCATTATGGTAAGGAGCCTTTCTTTTTTATTTTCGATATTCCTGGCGCTCATAATGGCCGGTACCGCACAGGCAAAGCCGCTTATCATGGGCATTACACTTTTTACATTCAAGCCAACTTTACGCATCAATTTATCGGTAAGAAAACTGATACGGGCCATATAACCAGTATCTTCTAAAACCGTAATCATGCCAAACAAAATCATGATCTGCGGAATAAAAATAACAATACCACTCAAGCCTGCAACCACGCCGTTAATTAGCAGATCGCTCCACCAGCTTACCGGCAAAGCATTGCCAAGCATTCCGCCAAACTTGCCAAACACCCATTCAATACCATCCATTGGATATTTGGCAACCCAAAACACACTTTGAAAAAGCAGGAACAAAACAATCATCAAAATAAAATAACCCCAACGGCGGTGTAATAAAATATCATCAAGCCTTTCGTTAAACATAGCTTTTTGCAGCGGATCGGCTTCTACCACCGTCTGCTGCATGATGTGTTTAATACGGCCATATCGCTGTATTATTTCTTCGGCCTGCGTTTTGGTTGGATTGAATTTATCTTCGATCTCAATTTTTTCAATTGCATCCTGCATCCCATCAGCAAGCAAAAATTGCTCATGATTAATCAGATAATGAATGGCTTTATAATTACTGATCTCGGGATAAAGATTTTTTACCTGTTCAATGGCATTTGTTGCCAGTGCGCTGTTATCAATAAAATCACGGGAAGGTGGCTGGTATAATTTTTCGGCCGATTGTTCAATTACTTTTTTTAACTGCTCAAGCCCTTTATTTTTTCTTGGATTAATTTGTACAATGGGCACCCCCAATTCTCTTTCCAGGCCGGGAATATCAATCTGCGTTCCTTTTCGTTTGGCAAGGTCCATCATGGTAAATGCTACTACCACCGGTATACCCAGGTCGATTATTTGCGAACAGAATAACAAGTTTCTTTTTAAATTACTGGCATCAGCTACCAATAAGACCATATCAGGTTTAATGGTTTCATCCTGATTTACTAAAACTTTATAGGCAACCCATTCATCACTTCTTTTTGGATATAAACTGTACGAGCCCGGCAGATCTATGATGGTAGCATTCAGGTCAGGAGTAATTTTACTTTGCCCCATTTTTTTATCAACAGTTACACCGGGAAAATTACCCACCTGCTGGTTTAAACCGGTTAAATAATTAAACAGCGAACTTTTGCCGCTATTGGGATTACCTACTAATGCTATGTTTATGTGTTTTACCAATCTTAATTTGACTGCAAAAATAACCGTAAACCCTTTTACACGGTTACGAATTAAGAAAGATGAGGTAGCCATGCGGAATTTCGCAATATTCGATTTGCTTAATTTTTACATTCCATTTACATATTTAGCGTTTCACTAAGTTACCTTTGTTGTTCTCATCAAATCAAAATTAATGAAACAGGTTCTTTGGCTGGCTATCCTTATATCTACAGTTGGTTCGGCACAAAAAATTAAAAAGGCCGATAAGCTTGTAATTGCAAATCTTCAAACTCATATTGGTTTTTTGGCCGATGATAAACTGGAAGGCAGAAGAACCGGAACTGCCGGAGAAAGATTAGCTTATGAATATATCAGCAAACAATTTGAAATAGCCGGATTATTGGCAATGGGCGAAAACGGAACTTTTTTACAGCCTTTTGAAGTGTATGAGGGAAAACAGATTGATCGGTCAACACATTTAATAATTAACAAAACTGCACTTTCACTTGATAAAGATTATTTTCCACTCAGCTTCAGTGCCAATGCAAAAGCCGAAACATCGGGAGCCATTGCTTTACCCGAAGCTGGTGCGGCCTGGTTTTTTG
>JBKJMZ010000044.1:0-13113 GCA_046596255.1 Ferruginibacter sp.
ATAAATATTCTTGCGGTGTACATCGCTGCTAAAAGCAAGTTCAAAAATATGAAGCAGGTAAACCCTTTCCTTATAATCATCAATATCAAAACCGTATAAGGCGGCTATTTCAAAAAGCAGTTTTATTTTAATGCCGATCAAAATGGGGAAGTCTGCCAGTCCAAGTAATATTCCTCCGGCCCCCGTTACCCCGCCTTCAACAGCAGCAGTTTTGCGGTAGATCTCTATTTTTTTCTGAACAGCTTCTTCGCATTCCTGCAGGTTGCTGAACTTTATAGATTCGGAAGTTGTGATGCCGGCACCAAATAAAACGCCCCGGATCATTTGTTTTATAGTTGCGGTGATAGCCTTATGTACTTTTTCAGGTATCCAGGAATTGATCTTTGTCTGGATCCTTTTTGAAAGATTATTTAATATGCCGGGCTTTTGCAGCATTTTTAGCTGCCAGTCGGTTAGTTCTTTTTTTACAGTTGTTTCATACCCCGTCATAGTAAAATGCTTTTACTAAAGGTAACACAATTGGCAAGGCATGCATATATCCAGGATCATTTCTGAAAGGGTACCGTCAGGAGAAAATAAGCCCGTAAATGAAATGAGGCTGTCTCAAAAGTATTTTATGTTGAGGCACTCATAAAAAACTATTTTATACTCTTTAAAAATGACAACAGACTGAGTTTAATAAGAATGTCAGGGTGAGCCTGTCGAACCCGGGTTACTCTAAAAATCCCGCCTTCGACAGCACTTCGACAAGCTCAGTACAGGCTGACACTCTAATAGTTTAAAAGTCAGAACTTTAAAATACTTGTCATTAGCAGCTTGTCGAAACATTATTGAGCATAGTATGAATGTTCAACGGCCTTCGACTTGCCTTTGCGTAGCCGCTACGGTGGAGCAAGGCAAACTCAAGGCTGACACCAAAGTCGGGCTTTTAAGACAGCCTCATTTTTTAATAACTTTTCAGCTTATCGAAAATAGTATCCAAAGCTGATTTCATTTTACTAAGTGCAGCATCTACTGCCAGCTCATAATTATTGCCGCTTGCTGAAACAGCTACCGGTGCTCTTCCTTCTATACGTGCTTCCAGCAAACATTTTTTATCGTTTGGCCCCTGCTTGTTACCATTATCATCGGATAAATGAACTTCCACCCGGCTGATATGCTCGCTAAACCTGTTTAATTTCTCTTTGATATGGGTACTTAGTTTATTATTGAAGTCTTCATGTACGGTCAGATTCTTGTCCGCATTAAATTGAATAAGCATAACATTTGGTTTTAGTTAATAATTAACGGCTCCAAAAATATCATAAAAGCTGATAAAATCTGCCTCTGTATTTTCGGTTTCGTTCTTCTCTTCAACTGCAAGATAAGGCTTAAGCGTATTGTCCGAATGATCTGTATCATAGATATTCATGAAGTTGGATCGCTGTGTATGGTCATTGGTATTTTGATGGCCATTGCCCCCGGCTGGAATATAAAAATAAGTGTGTAACATAGGTTTTAATTTATTGTAAGATCTTCTGGCAAATTAGCTCTTGTTGGCCATTGCCGCATGATTACATTGTTAAGTAATGATCATTTATTTTACTGCAGCATTTGCCGATCTTGCCATCTCAAGATGATGCTCTAAAACCGGAAGTTTACCGGCGGCCCAGGATTTTAACTCGCCATTGCTACCTTCTTCTGCTTCTTTTTTAAAGGCAGAGATATTTGTAGTATGAGACTCTATCATCATTTGAGTATATGCTTTATCAAAATCAGCGCCTTTTTTCCCCGCCAATGAATTGTACTTTTCCTGCTTCTCAGTACTTAATGTAGCAGGCAGGCTCAGCTTATTCTTCATTGCCCATACGATCAATTCATCGTTTGCTTTACTATGGTCTGTTTCCATCATTTTACCCAGTTCCTTAACCTTAGCTGCTGAACCACTCTTTTGAGCCAACTGTCCCAGTTTAACTTCCAGCATTCCACCATCAGCAGCAGCTAAGGCAAATGCAGTATTATCACGTGTGTTAGCATTATCAGTTTTCACATCAGTTTGCTCAGTGGTAACTGCTGCTGTTTCATCAGTCTTTTTTTCTTCGTTGCACGATACGGCAATAAATGTAAATGCCACGATGGCAGAGGTTAGGATGTTTTTCATGTTTATTTTTTTAAGTTTAGTTTGAATATTTTATTTTCCTTCAACAGTTACCCTCCATACCACATCACTTGCATCATCGGTAACCAATAAAGAACCATCGGGCAATACAACAACTCCAACAGGCCTGCCATAAACCCTTTCTTTATCAAGGTCGGCTACAAACCCGGTTAAAAAATCCTGCGGCCTTCCCGTAGGCTTCCCATTTTTAAAAGGAATATATACCAGCTTATAACCCGATAATACTGACCTGTTCCAGGATCCATGCTGTGCTACAAATGCACCTCCCTGGTATTGTGCAGGAAATAGATCTTTTGTGTAAAATGCCAGGCCGAGGGAAGCTGTATGAGAGCCTAATTCAACATCAGGAACAATTGCTTTTTTAACCAGGTCGGGCCGTTGGGGTTTAACCCTTTTATCTACATGATTTCCAAAATAGGAGTAAGGCCATCCATAAAATCCACCTCGCTTTACGCTGGTTAAATAATCAGGCACAAGGTCATCCCCAAGTTCATCTCTTTCATTTACGGCCGTCCATAAGGTAGCAGTACCGGGTGCCCATGCCATACCTACCGGGTTACGCAAACCTGAAGCATATACTTTCAAACCCGAGCCATCAGGATTCATTTCAAGTATCATAGCCCTCCATTTCTCTTTATCAAAACCATTTTCTGCAATATTGGAGCTTGAGCCCACAGCAATGTAAATTTTACTGTTATCGGTATTGTTTATAAGGTTACGTGTCCAGTGCCTGTTATTCTTCATGCCCTGGCCGGCATTAAGCTCAACCAATTTTTGCCCGGTGCCTACGATCTTTGTTTGTCCTGCTTTATAAGGAAAGCGCAACACGGCATCGGTATTGGCAACATACAGCCAATTGCCTATCACCAGCATACCAAATGGTTGGTTCAGCCCATTGTCACGGTTCAATAAAGTATCACGCTGATCAGGTATGCCATCTTTATTGTTATCACGCAATAAGATTATCCTGTCGGCACTGCGGGTAAGGTCTTCTGCCCCTGCTGCTCCAAGTACCACGGCACCCGCTTTCTCCAGGATTTTAAAATTAGAATTACTTTCTACTACCAGCACGTCTCCATTGGGTGTAACATACATCCACCGCGGGTTTTGAAAACCATCGGCATATCTCGAAACCACAAAGCCTTTGGGAGCCTGGGGCATCCTCCCATTCTGCCAGCCAATGACCTTGCTAAAATTCATAACTGACTTTGTAGCATTGGGTGGAGGCAGTGTAGCTTTTTTTGCATTTTGTGAGAAAGCCGGGATCGAAAGAACGGTAAGTACAAGAAACAACATGAGAAGTACCGTATAGAAAATAAAATAGGGTAACCGCATAACTATGTTTTAAAATAAAAAAAATCAAATTGACCTGGCAACTGCTATACAACTGCTATCAATTTTAATTCCAGACTGAATATTGAGCAAGGATGGGCCCCATGCCCAAAATATCTGTAGAGCATATTCCTCAGGATAGTAGTTTGCAAGTATATAACTACCCTTGAACGGGTATTTGGCAACCAAGTGATAAATCTTATTTGTAAAATTTAAAAAACATCGCCCTGCTGAAGAATGAAACCACCCATATATTTATATTCTTTAAAACGGTAAAATTTGCAGGTATTGTTCTGAATAAAACATAGAAAAAAATGTATTTGCAATGATCTTCACATAATGTGTATAAATAATAAATCTTACTGTTGATTATAATACCGTTCTTCCTGTGACAAAAAAAATCTAATCATGCAAAAAACCAAAACATTTGCAAACAGCAAATACATTTTATTGTTTGCTGTTTTATTTTCATTTACTGCTGCTGCACAGGTTAACATTACATCTACTGCAACAGCATATACCCAAAATTTCAATACGCTCAAAGCTACAGCGGGCACATCAACCACTCTGCCCACAGGTTGGAAGTTGCTTGAAACCGGAACCAATGCAAACACATCATACACTACCGACGCAGGTTCATCAACTACAGGTGATACCTACAGCTACGGCACCGGTACAAATACTGAACGGGCGTTTGGATCACTACGTTCCGGTTCGCTTATCTCAACCTTAGGCGTACAGATAAGAAACAAAACCGGGCAAACCATAACTTCATTAACCATTTCATATACCGGAGAGCAATGGCGCTGCGGTACCACAGGTCGTACTGATCAACTGGATTTTCAATACAGTCTTAATGCAACTTCGCTATCAACAGGTACATGGGTTGATAACAATAGTTTGGATTTTGTTTCGCCCAGCACCACAACAACTGGTGCAAAAGATGGAAATGCTGCTGCAAACAGAACACTTCAGTATGCAGTAATCAGCGGTTTAAGTATTGCCAACAATGCCAATTTTTGGCTACGCTTAAATGACGTTGATGCCAGCGGTGCCGATGATGGTTTGGCAATGGATGATTTTTCAATTCAGCTAAACGGTGGCGATGTAACTGCACCTGTAATTTCAGTTTTAAATCCGGCTAACAATGCAACAGGTACAGCACTAAGCGGAAACCTGGTAATAACCTTTAATGAAAATATACAAAAAGGTACTACCGGAAATATTGTAATAAAAAAATTAAGCGATTCTTCAATTATAAATACAACTGCAGTTACTTCTGCGAGTGTAACTGTTAGCGGTGCGGCTGCAACCATACCTTTTTCGGGCCTTGCATACAGCACTGCTTATTATGTGGAAATGCCAGCTGCAACTTTTAAAGATTTGGCAAGTAATAATTTTGCAGGCATTGCCGGTTCCGCTACCTGGTCATTTACAACATTAGCGCAGCCAGCGGCAACAGTTTCTGTTAACCCGGCTTCGCTCGATTTTGGTTTTGTAGCAGCAGGCTCATCATCTGCCAATAAAAATTTCAGTTATACCACAACCAATATTACTGCAGCAATGACACTTACTGCACCAACTGATTTTGTTTTATCAAAAGATGGAACAGCATTTACTGCTTCATTAAATTATACAATGGCAGAGGCGCAGGCGGGGCAAATTGTTTATGTAAGATTTACGCCTGCTACAGCTAATACTAATTATAATGCACTCATCAATTTTACCAGCACGGGTTTAAATGATAATAAAGAACAACTCATAGGTAATTCAATTGTAACCGGTGGGCCACTAAATTTTTATTTTGGTAATATGCATGCACACAGCAGTTACAGTGATGGCAATGCAGATAATACTTTATTAATTCCGGCAGATGATTATGCCTATGCCAAAAACTCACTCTGTTTCGATTTTCTGGGCATCAGCGAACATAACCATGTGGCTGCCGGCATGCGTTTGGCCGACTGGCAACCGGGCCGCAGCCAGGCAGCCGCAGCCACCACATCAACCTTTGTGGGCATGTATGGTATGGAGTGGGGTGTTATAAGTGCTGGTGGCCATGTTATTGTTTATGGTATGGATTCACTTATTGGCTGGGACCCTGGAGAGTACCAGATCTATGTTCCAAAAAGTGTGTATAAAGGAAGTGGTGGTTTGTTTGATATCATCAACAGGCATGGCGGCAATGCGCTGGCGTACGCAGCTCATCCCAACAGTACAGATTACAACGATCTTTTAAACGGAGCATTTGATATGGCTGCAGATAATGCAGTTGTAGGTAGTGCTGTGGAAAGCGGGCCAGCTTTTTCAACCAATACCACGTACTCAAATCCGGGTACTTCCATGTCTTATTTAAGTTATTACCGCAATATGCTTTCAAAAGGTTATCACCTGGGGCCCACTATTGATCATGATAACCACAACCTAACTTTTGGAAGAACAACAAAATCGAGATTGGTGGTTATGGCATCTTCTTTAACAGAAAATGATTTGCTGGATGGCATGCGTAAAATGCGTTTTTATGCTTCGCAGGATTGCAATGCAAAAATTACATTTACTGTAAATAATGAGCCAATGGGTAGTATTGTTACCAAGGCCGGTGCACCTGTCATTACTTTGGGCAGTATTACATCAAACCCTGTTAGCTCTGTAAATGTCATGTATGGTGTACCGGGCAGCGGTACAGTGGCTGCAACACTTACCAGCAGTACAAATGGCAGTTTTAGTTATACCGATAACAGCCTGGCTAATTTATCGCAGCGGTATTATTATTTAGATATTACCGAAACTGATGGTGCAAGAATTATTACCGCCCCGGTATGGTACACGCGTAATGACGCAGCACCTTTTAGCAACACATCCATTACCTCATTCTTTACCATAAATGAAACCCAAAGGGTAGTACTTAAATGGACAACAGAAAATGAATTGCCCAACCAGGTTTTTGATATTGAGCGCTCAGATAATAATGGCAGAACCTATACAAAGATTGGTACAGTAAATGGAAAAGGTACTGCCGCCCTAATTGCTAACTATGGAATAGCCGATGAGTTTCCATTAAACGGCGTAGCATATTACAGGCTGCTTCAAAAAGACCAGTTTGGTAATACTAACTTTACCGATATTAAAGTGGTTGACAGAAGTACCACACCGGTATCTTATTTTACCATTTACCCTAACCCGGTACAGGGTATATTAAATGTAAAAATAAAGGCCACCGCAGCAGAAAGATCTGCTGTTGAAATTTTTGATATGGCTGGCAGGAGCATGATAATACAACCTGTTTTACTTACTGCCGGGGAGCAGAATGTGCAGGTAGATATGGGCAGGTTACAAAAAGGTAGCTATATTTTAAAACTGAAGCTGGGAGGAAAAATAAGCACACAGATGGTCAATAAATTTTAAAAAAAAGCTTTTACTAAAGATGCTCCAACAAATGTTGGAGCATCTTTAGTAATTATAAACCCGGCTTGCAAATTATTTTTTTGTTACTTTTAATAACTTACCTAAATGATTCAATATATTCCCAGGTACTTTATTTTTTGATAAAAACAGTCAGCTACATGCAAAAGATCATTTACGCTTTATTCTTTTTTATTTTTACTGAAACGGTATATGCACAGGATACCATCCAGCAAAAAGTTCCGGGCAGAAAAAATGCAGACAGCCAGCTTGCCAAACCTTATGTGATCCTCATCTCTGCCGATGGCTTCCGGTATGATTATGCGGATAAATACAATGCTGTTAATTTAATAAAACTGCGCCGCAGCGGCGTTAAGGCCAAAAGTATGATCCCATCTTTTCCGAGCGTAACCTTTCCAAATCATTATACTATTGCTACAGGGCTGTATCCTGCACATCATGGCCTGGTGTATAACCAGTTTTACGACCGGCAACGCAAAGCAACTTATACTATGAGCGACCGTAAAGCTGTTGAGGATGGAACCTGGTATGGCGGCATTCCCTTGTGGGTGCTTGCCGAGCAGCAGGGCATGTTAAGTGCGTCTTATTATTTTGTTGGAACGGAAGCAGCTATTCAGCAAACAAGTCCTTCCTATTGGTACCGGTTCGGCGATAATACAAATATTGATTATCGCATTGATAAATTGGTAGAATGGCTAAAACTGCCCGAAGAGATCCGTCCACACCTGATCACATTTTATATCAGCGATGTAGATCACCAGGGGCATAAGTATGGCCCTGATGCCCCGGAAACAGCGGCTGCAGTACATCTTGTTGATAAAGCAATAGGTTCAATGGTTGAAAAAGTAAATGCATTGGGCTTGCCCGTTAACTTTATTTTCCTTGCCGATCATGGTATGGCTGCTGTAGACACGCTAACCCGTATCAATATTGCAACTATGATGGACACAGCACAATTTATAATCAGAGGCGGCGGCACCAGCCTGCATCTGTATGCAAAAAATGCAGCGGATATAGTGCCTGCTTATGCAACCTTAAAAAAGAAAGAAAATAATTTTACCGTTTATCTGCGTGAAAATATTCCTGCCCGATTACATTATAATAAAACCGGTGACCTGTATAACCGTATCGGTGATATTTTGATTGTACCTACCTATCCTTACGTACTGAGCAGTTATAAAAACCAAATCTCATTCGGCGCACATGGCTATGATCCGGCGATGAAAGAAATGCATGCAAGTTTTTATGCCTGGGGGCCACAGATCAAAAAAAGAAAAACAATTGCATCTTTTGAGAATATACATGTGTATCCTTTGGTTTGCAGGTTGCTTGGTCTTACCTATACTCATACCATTGACGGAAACCCTTCGGTGCTAAAAAAGATCGTGAAGTAAAAACTCCTTTACTTTATTTGCTGCCGGGTAAACTTTGGATGACAGGGAAGTACATATTTTTATGGAGCGGGCGGGTTTTAATTTAATTTTGTTCCTACTTCTGCATAAAAAAGCAGGTGAGATAATTTTATTCCAGGCCCATCCGCATAGCGATCATATGCTTTTTAAATCCACATTTTTCATAAGCTTTAATGGCTGCTTCATTATTGTAGTAAACGTCCAGCCTGAGTTCAGTAATATGTTGTGATGCCGCCCATGCCGCCAATGCATCGATCACTATTTTGTTTACCCCTTTTCCACGATGCTGTGGTACCACGTACATAAAACCAAGGTAGGCATGTTGTAGATGCTGGAGGTAAGATTTTGCATCTTCAATACGGGCATAGCCGCAGCCGATCAATTCATTATCGAGTTCAGCAACAAGCAATTCAACATCATCAGCCAGTATCATTTTTTTAATGTCATAATAATTGGTATGGCCGGTTTTTAAAGTTTGGTCAAAGGGCCGCTCAGCACTGATCACTCCCTGCTCAAAAACACGCAGGGTATCTACATCTTTCAATTCTGCTTTTCTTATAATGATCTGTTTCATTTATTTATTTGTTTAAATAGGCAGGTGGGATCGGCAGGTCTTTACTTTCTTCATCCCAGGTATATTCTGCATTATAAATATTTTTTTTCATGATTGATGATCATACTTTGCCGTAAAGAAACTGCATTTTTTTAAAGAAGCATTTACTGTTCCTACATTCCAGAATGCTGGTTCAAATCAATTAATTGAAAATTGAAAGAATACATGAACTTTATAATAATAAACCCTTCAACAATGGTTGTACCATGGAACAACATAAAACAAAATAAGCCCGCCTTTTTTGATTGCCTGGTCCTTACCGTCAGCCTGTTTCTTGGTTTGATCTTCCCGAGGTTGAGTGACTTAACTACTTCCACTTCATTTTCCGGCTGGATGCTTGCCGTCCTTATTTTATACCTGGTAGGATTATGGCTAAAGCATATGCCGGTATATCATCGCCTGGCAAAAATAAGTAACCGGGAAAATGACATACCTCTAATTATAATCCTGTCTATTGGCCATTGGATTATCATGCTATTTGTTTTATTTGTCGCTGAAGGAGCATTCAGATTTATTATTGGACTGCCAAAGGTATCAGGAGAAGAGTCTAGATCGGGGATGCAGATGGTCAGCATTATATTTGCAGCTACTGTCATAACCTGGTTTGCTTTCAGGTCTGGCCGCAAAATTAAAAAGCAGGTAACCGAAAAGTACTTTTATCGCCGGGAGCTCGCCGGTGATATATTTTTGATCACAGCTGTTTCTTTCTTCTCTTTTGTTTTTTGGGAAAAAAGCCTGGTGGGAGCCTTTGCCCAGATGCGCATGGATAGCTTTGGTAATATATTCCTGCTGTTTCTTTTTCTTTCTTTTGCTTATATTTTGTTTTACCTGCCGCTGCGTTACCTGTATTTGATTGAAGATCGTTTCAGCCGGCAGGCATGGAAGAGATTATTGTTTATATTTTTGCTGATACTAATAAGAGGATTGCTAGGATCAGTCTGATTTTGACCTGTTCACAGCCTGCTCCCACACTATCTGTTTATTTGCTGAACTGTTCGACATATACAGCCGCCATCTCCGTCTTAATGATTTTTAACAAACTCCGGATAGTATCAACTTTTCCGGCCGGAAACATAAAAACCCACTTTTTAAAGTGGCTATCAATTTTGTACTATGATCTGCTCAACAGATATGCTGCCCCCATCACCGGCTCCATTTAATTCAAATATACCAATCACCTTAACTTTTTTTTCCGGTGCCAACAGGTTTCCCTTCAGATCTCTTATCCTGATATCATTTGGCATAAAATTATCTCTCAGGGGTTCCATCTGGCTGTTGCCGCTACCGATCTTTATGTTGGCATTCAGGTACGTGCCATCAGGAAAGATGGTACCCTTTATTTTGATTGGGTAATAATAGCTGACATTCCCAAAAAGAGAAGGGGTTTCAAGATACCCTGAAATAAATACCAGTTTTTTGGCGGCCCCGACCAGGCCTGCAGGGGTAAGTTCCTGCATAGATGAATAATCAGGCGCAGGGGGAGTGGCCTTTTCAATTTTGCTGATATATACAGTTGCCTGATCATCATACCTATCAGAAAGTTCGCCGATCACTCTTACATATGATCCATCACGCATAACTTCCACATCATCGGTGGCAATGGCTCCATTTGATTTTTTTCTGTGCCGGAATTAAACTCCAGGTTTGCATGCATGCCCCTGGCCTGGTTATAACGTTGGAAAAGGTTACAGCGAATACTGTTGCCGCGGGTATACACCGAACTGGTGAGTGCCAGGTAGCCTTCAATAATTATGGCTTTTTTTGCAGGGACTTTACGTATGTATCCGTAATTTCTTTGGGGTCTGCTTTCTCCAATTGTTTCCAGGTAAAAGCTACGGGTGGTGCAGCAGGTTTTTATCTATACTGGTATTGCTGGTCTCTAAACTTGTTTGCGTGGTTGAACTATCACCACAGGCGGTTATCATCAGCATAAATACAAAAGCAGGTAGTATGCAAGGTTTAAGTTTCATAATAGTGCATTTAAATTGTTACAAAAGATCTTAAATAAACAGCCCCCATTCATCTTCACAATCATCTTTTTTAAAACTGGTTACCCAGGTTTTAAATAATTCCCTGAACTTATCTATTTCTTCCCGTATGATCAAGCGGTGTTGGGGTTCCATCATACCTTCCAGCATAAAACTGTTAGTGGATATTTTAATGAACTGTGCATTTTTACGGATGATGGCAGCATTCTCCATCCGTATGATATATAAACCACCGGCTTCCGAGCTTTTAATCTTTACAGCCACTTCAAAAGCATCATTCATGATCATTTCGGCATGGTCATCCAACATTTCCCGGCTCAGGAGTTCATCATCAGTTTCGGGCTTTTTTAAACTGTCGAATGAGGCTTTTAAAATTGTCATTACTATATTCCATTGCTGGTACATAGCCTTGCAGGCATCCCTGGTGGGTTTGGGTTTCCAGCCTTCACCATCATCATCATCACCAGTACCATTATCATCCCAGTCGGGCAGTTCGTTAAGGTCATCAGCTTTCATAAAATAAAAGTACAGGTTTCAATCTTTAATTTACCGGGTTCAGTTGAATATTAAGATAAAGATAGAAGCCCCCCCACCCCCCAAGGGGGGATATTGAGACCCAGAATTTGCCTGAGTCTTTTCAATATTTAAGGTTGAAATATTCCTTAATAAAATAGGCTTAAAATGTTTATACGCTCAAAAGCCCCTCCTGGAGGGGTTTGTGGAGGCCCGGGGTTTAATGCACCACGCTCTCTTCAAACTTGATCTCCTCCATACCGTTCTTAACACGGTAATCGTTAATAGCCGATTTAATTGCATTTTCTGCCAACACACTGCAATGAATCTTCACCGGGGGAAGGTTCAACTCTTCCACGATGTCCATATTATCGATCTTCAATGCCTCATCAACACTTTTTCCCTTAAGCCACTCTGTAGCTAAGGAAGAAGAAGCTATTGCAGAGCTGCAACCAAAGGTTTTGAATTTTGCATCGGTTATCATACCGGTGTCATCAACCTGTATCTCCAGGCGCATAACATCTCCACACTCAGGTGCACCCACCAGTCCGGTACCAACATTCTTTGCGCTTTTATCGAGTGTACCAACATTTTTGGGATTTTATTAAAATGCAAAAGCAATCCTATCCGGGTGGCTTTTGATGATCACCGGGTTTATCAATGCTGAATAATGATCGCTCCAGATCCGTAGAGTCGTTGCTCCTAAATAAATAATACCACTTGCATTTTCAGATTTTAATTTTTACTTTCATAGCCTGTACCCTCCAGCTATAGCCAGCTAAATGCACTATCCATATAGATCAAATTTTTCCGCACCTGCTTAATCTGCCCGGGAAGCTTATTTATTACTTTAACCAAAAACTTAAAAAAATGAAAAAAGCATTTTTCGTATGGCTGTTTATGGCCGCTGCAATTATTGTAAACGGGCAGGGTAGTACCCTTTTTACCGTTAATACTGTTAAGCCCAAAGCCGGGCAAAAAGCTGCATTTGAAGCAGCGTGGAAGATACATCTGGCTAAATTTCATAAAAATTCTGACAAGAGAGTTGTGCATGAAATTATGAGCGGGCCATATATGGGGTATTATCATATTATAGAGGGCCCAATGTCATATGCTAATATGGATGCCCAAAAACCCATGGCTAAAGAGCACATGCTTGACCTTGACAAAAATTATTTTCCTATGTTGGAAAATATGAGAATGAACAACACTTACCGCTGGGATGATACGTCAAGTATGAATCCCAAAGTTGTTGCAGATAAATTCCTCGTTACTGTTACACATGTAAAGTTTGGCCATTTAGACGAAACAATACGGGAGGCCAGAAGATCATCATTGATAAATACAAAACTAAACCCTAACAACCGTTTTAGTACTAACGTTTATACCAGGGTATGGGCGGGTTCTGATCCGGTAAGGGTGGTAGTAAGAAATTTAAAAGACGGGTTTAAAGAACTGGAAACAGATTATTATGGGCCCAATCCAGTGCCTCCCACTGCATTTAAAGATGCCTATACAAAAGATTACGGGCAGGATGCCTGGGATGCCAGGCTAAAGCTATTAGATAACAATGCAAATGTGGCAAGCAGGGAAGTATATATTATGAGATTACGCAAAGATCTCAGTTCTGAATAAAATTGCTTAGTTAAGATAAAAAAAACTTTGTTATGGTTC
>JBKJMZ010000098.1:0-10056 GCA_046596255.1 Ferruginibacter sp.
ATGGATTCAATACTGCTTACATTCAGCGTACCATTACCTTACGGAAATTATAATTTAATAGCGAAGAACGGTGTAGACGGGAATACCATATTAGATCTTTGTGATAACGGTATCCCGGTAAATGAGACTATTCCCTTTTCGGTATTCTCTCCCCTGCCCGTACCTTTTGACCAGCTAACCAATAACAAGTGCCGCACTGATTCATTACTGCTGATCTTTAACGATGATATAAAATGCAATTCGGTAGCAGTGGATGGCAGCGATTTTTTTATAACAGGTACTTATCCAGTTACCGTCAGCAGCGCAAAACCTGTTAATTGTATGAATGGCGTAACAAGGCAGATCATTGTTCATTTCACGGCTCCAATGATACAGCCAGGCAATTTCCAGATCGTTTTGCAAACGGGTTCAGACGGCAATACCATTTTAAGTAAATGTGATACGCCATCCGTTGCCGGCTCTGCCATACCTTTCAATCTACTACCAAAACCCGTAGCCGCTTTTGGATTTCCAGCATCTGTTTGCCTGCCCAATGCTTCAATTACATTCAGCAATCTTTCAACCATATCAGATGGCTCCGGATCTTCATTCAGTTACCATTGGAATTTTAATGACTCTGCAAGTGGTGGAAATAATTTTTCAACACTAAGAACACCATCGCATATTTACAACAGCACAGGTCCCTTTAATGTAAACCTAAGGGTGACCAGTAATGGGGGCTGTGTGCATGATACAACCATACTGGTCAATTCAATTCATCCGCAGCCCATAACCAATTTTGGAATTAGCAAGAAAGAAGTTTGCCTGGGCGATGCGGTTTTCTTAACTGATTCAACAAATAGTATGGATGGCACAACAGTGCAATGGAACTGGGACCTTGGTGATGGAAGATTAAAGAACACAAAGAACGTGCTATACATTTATGCGGCTGCGCAAACCTATAATGTAAGCCTGTACACGGTTAACAGTCATGGTTGCAGAAGCAACACATTGGTAAAGCCGGTAACGGTTAACCCCTATCCCACTGTTAATGCCGGCCCCGACAGGCGTATGCTGGAAGGTGGAACGATAACCATTCAGGCAACTGCAACCGGAAGCAACCTGCAATACCTTTGGACACCATCGCAAAGCCTCAACGATCCCCGCATTATAAAACCTAAATGCGATGCAAAATTTGATATGTTGTACACCCTTACCGTAACTGCTGCGGGCGGATGCACTGTAACAGACCAAATGTTTGTCGATGTTTTAAAGATGCCGAAGATACCCAATACATTCTCACCCAATAATGACCGCATCAATGATCTTTGGGAGATACAATACCTGGATGAATACACTGAACAACATACGCAGGTATTTACCCGTACCGGACAAAAAGTATTTGAAAGCCGTGGCCGTTACCAATCCTGGGACGGCAGATATAAAGGCAAAGAACTGCCGATGGATACTTATTATTATATTATTGAAGCAGGCAATGGAAGGGATCCGGTTACGGGGTATGTGACGATAATAAAGTGATTATATACCAAGATTCCTCCTCTCAATCATATTTCTGTTTCCCAGGCGAGTCTCTGGCAGCGCATTGAGTGAAGGCGCAGGACCTCGCCGTTATTCAAAAGGAATACTCAAATCTACATCATCCAATTCTCCAAAATTTGTAATGGGATATTTCCCCTGCTCTCCACAGATATAAAACCGTGCAGAACTATGTTCGTATTCAAATGGGCTTTTTGCAAGCATCCATTTCCCTATGCATGGATTTTGATGCATATAGTCTAATTTTTGTATGATAAATGCATCACTTATACATTCCTTCCAGTCAAAACTATCTTCCCAAAGCCATGGTTCGTGGCTCACGAATCAATTAAACAAATTCGGTTCGTGAGCCACGAACCGAGGCAAAGCTTTGAAAAATTTCAATTAGTCGCTTTACTCTTTCTTTAAAACGTTTTAGACGACGTTCCGGATTTTACGTCATTTACTAACTGCTTTTTTACCACCAATTTCACTGCTTCAGTTCGGATTTTTTTAAAGAGAGACGTTTTCCATAGGTCAGTTGCCTCCAGATCCACTCAATAGGTCCGTATTGAAAATACCGGAACCAGATGTGACTGTAGAATACCTGAATGCTATAAATAAAAAGAACAATCGGAAAGAGATAAACCAATCCAAATTGTTGCCCGATCCCAAATCCAATGCCATAAAATATGGTTACAGCTAACATGGTCTGCACGAGGTAATTTGTTAACGCCATTCTGCCGAGAGGAGCAAAAACTGTAAGTTTATTTACCCCCTTTGTTTTAACCCAAAACAAACAAATAGAAGAAACATAAGCAAGTGATAAAGGAACTACACCAAATGCATAAGAAATTGTATCAGCCATACCCCAAACACTTTTATAAATATTTTTATCGTCATGTTCGAAATAAGCCATAGCAATACTGAAAGGAAGACCAATAATAAAACCCCAAAGCATTAGTTTTTTTAAAAGTGGTTCGTATTGTTGCAGGTTCGCATACATCATTTTTCGCCCTACATAAAAGCCAATGAGAAACATGCCTAAAACTTTAGGTATTCTGTTGGAATCTAAAATGAATTGAAAGCGATACATAAAAGCCGTTTGCTGGTAGTTGCGCCATTCCTGCCAGCTACTTCCATCCTTGAATAAGTGTGTTCGCCATTCCTCACCAACAATTCCATTGTGCTTATCTATACCTTCTGCAAACGGTATAATAAAATCACCCGGGCCGGCTTGCACTAACAATTTTACTACATCAATAGCAATGGGAGAAAGGATTAATGCAAGTGCCCATATCAGCAGCGTTTTATTAGAGCAGTTTCTGAATAGTGGTAATACAAACCCGATTAATGCATAAAGAAGAAGTATGTCACCTTCCCACAAAAAATAAATGTGCGACAAGCCTATTAAAAGCAATACAAAGAGGCGGCGGTAAAAAATGTTTAAAGGATTGATCCCTTTCTGCTGATTGCGGATCAGGATGATGGAAAACCCGATACCGAACAAGAGTGAGAAAAGAGAATAAAACTTACCCTCAACAAAAGCCATTTGCAAAAAGTTGAGTATGCTATCTGCACGATAAGTGCTAAATTTTTGTCTCATTTCATCAGTCAGGTTGGCATAGCCTGCGAAGCCGTAAATGTTATTAAGCAAAATACCAAGTATCGCAATACCACGCAGCACATCTAGTATTTGTGCTCTTTCCTGATGTAGAACCGGTGTAGTTGTTTGCATTAGTTTAGTTTGAGATTACCACTTTAACATTAAGGGTAACCGGGGTCATAAATTTTTTTTTGTTGTTTTGGGAATTTCCATTTTCCTGACATCATGAAATTGGTCTGATACTTCTTGTTTTGCATTCGTTGAAGCTGTTTTAGCCTTATCAATAACTTTTATGAAATTCTCCCATTTTGAATATCCTAACAGTTCCTGAAGGTCTCTTGCAAACCAATATTCAACACCATCTGTTTCATTAACGGTTAATTCAAAACTGCTATGAAGTTGTAATGTAATTTCTCTTATCATTCTGTGATTATGTTATTTCAAAAGTAGCAAAAAGTGGTTAAGAATTCATTAAGCTTTTCAGGGTGCTAAAATAAATAATAACAACAGGATACTCTGTTGTTGGTGATTGCCTGGCCACATTAACCTGGGCACGAATACAAACCACGGCGAAAAATTTCTAATCATACTTGTTGATACAATGATGTGCTGATGTATCTCAAGCCCGAATCAAGAATAATTGTAGCAACGCATTTTCCTGCACCCAGACGTTCAGCAATTTTGTATGCCGCCACAACATTTGCGCCTGTTGATGTGCCGGCAAAGATTCCTTCTTCTTTAGCAAGCCGTCTTGCCATAGTCATGGCTTCTTCTGTACTTACAGTTACAATTTCATTAACGATGTCGGGCTGCCAAAGTGGAGGGATAAAACCAATTCCGATGCCTTCAATTTTGTGCGAACCTGAGGGACGACCGGAAAGCACTGCCGATTCATCGGGTTCAACAGCAAAAATTTTTATTCCTGAATTATGTTTCCACAGGGCTTTTGTTACACCATTAATAGAATGCGCTGTGCCCACCGCATGAACGAAGGCATCAACTTTTCCTTCCGCCTGGTTCCATATTTCATCACCCAAAGAATAGTATCCTGCTTCTGAATCGTGATTATTCAACTGGTCGGACCACCAGTGATCTTCCTGTAAACTCAACTTGCGTGATGTTTCAATCATTTCTTTAATCAGTGCTCCGGTAATTTTTTTATTATCGCTGAGCACATCAGTAATCTGTCCGCCAAATGCTTTCATGGTAATTCTTTTTTCATTGCTGAACGCATCTGAAAACACAGCATGAAACTTATACCCCAGAGCGGCACACACAAACGCAAGTGAAACCCCTGTTGTGCCAGCCGTGTATTCAACAACGGTATCTCCTGGTTTTATAAATCCTTTTTTTTCTGCAGCTTCAATTACTGCTTTTGCCACACGGTCTTTCATGCTTCCTGTAGGATTAGCACTTTCCAGTTTAGCTACAATGCGACTTCCGTTTGAAGGAGAAATATTTTTCAACTCAATTAAAGGAGTGTTGCCAATGGCATTGATTACAGAGTTTGAATGAATTATCATAATTTTTCTTTATTAGTTTTAGAATTTAACCGGTCAGACTCGTCTGAGAAAAGGGGGGCAAACCTTTTCATGATGTGTTATTTTACTCTTCAATTATTTTCTTTCTTGCCCGCTCATATTCTTCTTTAGAAATTAAGTTTTTGTAAAAGAGATTTTTAAGCTCTAATAATTTATCTTCTTTTGATTTAGTCTTCAATAGCATCAATTTTATTTTGGTCAAGGTAGTTTCTAATACTATTTTCTGTTAATCCAGAATTTTGGATATTATAATCAGTATTTACTTTGATTTTAAATTCTGGAGTAAGTTTAGAATTGAAGGAATATGAAATTGTTTCAATTTCTTTTGTTATTTTTTTTATTGCCTTTGCATAAGCCTCATCATCTGTAAACATTGCTGTTCCTGAAACCTCTTTTGAGAGCACTTTTTTATTGTTACGATTACTTATGTCCGGCTTTAGTTTTACTGCGAATCCCACGACTGTATATAATGGTGTGGCTGTAAGCAAAAGACATGGGTTAGCCTTTAAGTCCTGCGGAGCATTATTTTCGTTATAATCATTTGCAACAATAAGTCCTTTTGAAGTAAAGGCATTAACAATTGAGGATGTGATGCCGTAAGTGTTATCTACGCCTTGATGATTTAAAGGGTTTATGTATATGTACTGGTATGGACTAAAGTCACTTTTTTGTGAAAGTGCCAAAAAGGGTAGAAGTGTAATTAATAAGAGTAATTTTTTCATGTCAAGCCAATTTTAGAAAGGTTTAAATTATCAGTAGTGGCTTTTAAATTTTAGGTTGTCTGTAAAATAGCACACAACATTAGTACGCTATCATACACAACTAAAAATAAGCAACAATTTTCACAGGGCATTCTTTTATAAGATTTATTAAATATTGGGCAGGCTGGTTTATAGCGACTATACAAAACGCCCCTCCCTTATTTTTTCTTCTACAAACGGCTCCAACGAGATACCTTTGCAAAAAACAGCAGCATTGTAATTCACGAACCGCAAGGCACATTACTAAGAAGCTCCTTTTTCTCAGGCGTGGTAGCGCATTGAGAGATAGCGCCCACCGGGCCCTGCGGGAATCCTTGCGCACAAATCCAGGCAGAGACTTGCCTGAGAAAGAGGCGAAGTAGAAAGAGGTTTTTAGGTATATTAAATTGAATTAAGAAATTGTTCAGCATTTTTTAGATGAGCCTGCTGTTTGATATCGGGCATTTTGTCAAAACTCCTAACCAACATGCCTAACCTGGGATTTTGCAAAAAGAATGTCCGGTGTGTATGCATAAACCTCCAGAATAATCCGTCCCACACATTTTGCCATTCACCTTTTTTGTAATCACTCATTTTCATTAAATAATTGCTGCCACTTATATAGGGTTTGGTTGCCATCAACCCACCATCAGCAAACTGGCTCATGCCGTAAACATTGGGTACCATCACCCAATCATAGGCATCAATAAACAGTTCCATAAACCACACGTAAACTTCATCGGGGTCAAATTCGCACAAAAGCATAAAGTTCCCCAATACCATCAACCGTTCTATGTGATGACAATAACCTGTCTCCAATACTTTTTTAATGGTATCATCTACAGGACCTATTCCTGTTGTGCCATTCCAAAACGAAGCAGGAATTTTTCGGGTAAAGCCCCAGTAGTTTTTTGTCCGTTCTTCTTTACCTTTCAGTTCATACACTGCCCTTATAAACTCTCTCCAACCGATGATCTGGCGAATAAAACCCTCTAATGAATTTAATGGGATATCCTGGTTGCTGGCATACTGCAAAGCTTCATCAACTATAAATTGGGGCGTTAACAGGCCAGTGTTCAGCATAGGTGTTAAAACGCTGTGATGCAAGACATTTTCATTTGTAACGATGGCATCTTCATATGCGCCAAATAATGAAAATCTTGATTTGAAAAAATTGTTCAGCCAACTTTTGCTTTCGGTATGTGTGGTGGGGAAAATGTAATCATTATCGAGGACACCGTAATTACCTTGAAAATATTTTTCTGTGTACGTGGCAGCTTCTGCATAAAATTTATTGGGCATTAAAAAGTCAGTCTTTGGTGCTGTTTTTCCTTTGGGGTATTTTAATCGATTCTCATCATCAAACGTCCATTTGCCCCCTACAGGCTTTTTATTTCCTTCCAACAATATATCCCGGCTTTGCCGCTGCTGTTTATAAAAATCGGTTTGAAACATTCTTTTTTTATCTGAAAAATAAGCAGCTATGTCGTCATAAGAATTTAAAAATAATGGGGTTGAATGTTTTATGATCCCGATATTTTGAGCTTTGGAAATCGTAATTATCCGTTGCTCTAGCCAGTGATCAGTAGTATCCATGTATTCGAATGAATCAACTCCTTTTGTTTTCAAATACGGAATCAATTTCCTGATATCTCCTAATTCGCTGTAAGCATCTATATAAACAACTTTAATATTTTGTGACTGTAAATAGGTTTCATAAAACTTCATGCTGGCCCTGTGAAAAGCGATCTTACGTTTGTGAAAATTATATTGCCTGAAATAAAGCCACTCTTCCACCAGGTAAATGATATCACAGGTGGATGCAAGTAAGTTTTGCTCAAATAACTGGTGTGGAAATATGATCCCGGTTCTATTCATGGGTTCCTTTATTCATGCTGCATTTATCACTGCAATATTTTACTTCGTTCCACACTCTTTGCCATTTTTTACGCCAGCTAAAAGGCCTTTTACAAACTACGCATATTTTATACGGCATATTTTGTTTCTGTACCATTTTCATTCCCGTAAAATTTTATAAAAAGTTTATTTATCGTTTACTTATTTTATTCATAGAAATGATTTTTTGAAGGCTGCATTTAAAACGGCCAATCTCCGGATTTCTTTTTTGTGTATGCTTGTGGCTTACCCCGCTATTCACTCTTTTACGCCACATATTAAAACTGCTGCGTCTTAATTCCTTTCTCAATAAGGCAATTACTTTCGACTCTGAAAAGCCAAATTGTAGTTTGATGGCTTCAAATGGAGTTCTGTCTTCCCATGCCATTTCAATGATCCTGTCAATGTCTTTTTGGTCCACCAATTTAAATATTTAGAAGGTAGTTTAAAGGGTTAAAATAGATATTTAGATTTTTAGTGAAGACATTCCTCCATCTACATGTAAGATCTGACCTGTAATCCAGGACGCTTCATCTGAAAGCAAAAAGGCCGCCATTTTTGCAATGTCCTCCGGTGTACCTATTCGTTTTAATGGATGTCGCAATGCATTTGCTTCTTTTTTCTGTTCGGTATTTAATAAAGAAGCTGCTAATGGGGTATCAGTAAGTGAAGGTGCAATACAGTTTACTCTTATTGAAGGTGCATACTCAGCCGCCAAAGCCCTGGTTATCCCTTCAATGGCGCCCTTGGAAGCTGCAACCTGGGAATGAAAAGGTAAACCGGTTTGTACAGCTACCGTGGAAAATAAAACAATGGAAGCATTTGCAGATCTCTTTAATCGTGGTAAAACCATTTGAAGAAGCCTGATCGCCCCGGTTACCTGGAGTTTATAATCCAGTTCAAAATCAGCAGGATTAATTCTTTCAAAAGGCCGGAGGTTAATGCTGCCGGGACAGTAAACAAATCCAGTCAATTGATCAGGTAAGAAATCTAAAGATTGGATATCCTCTAAAACATTCAAATGATGAAACCCGGTATTTGGAATTTCAACAGCAGGTTTGTTCTTATAATAAGTTGCTGTTACCTGTTTACCGGCGCTGGCAAGTTGGTTTGCCAATGCCAGGCCAATACCGCTGGAGGCCCCGATTATAAAGTAGTGCTGCATAGTTTTTTCAAATTATACAGTAATAACAATAAATGCAGTAATTAGTTTAATTATTCGGTCGCCATTATCTTATTCAAACAGCTTGTGATGTTGCTATGTAACGGTTCTTGTTGCAAAAACTATTGGCTGATAAATTTCACTTCCTGGGGCTCGAACCGGTGCGGAAGGTCACATTTATGTATGATACGGACCAATCAAAACGAATTTAACTATGGGTTCCAAACATTTATTTGTTTCTCATTTCTCTTAATGCCAACAAAAAACCTGCAGCAAATAATAGGGTAATTAGTCCTGCGAAATATGGTATTATTTCAATCATGTTACTTGTTGTTTACCAGTTTTAAATAGATCCCGAAACCCAGTATTGAAGGCACCCAAATGCCAATAAAGATCGCTGCGGTTGCGTCTCCTTTGAAATACAATATTTCAGAGAAAATAAGTGAAAGAAAAGCTGCGATAAATAGTAATTTATCAGTTGTGGTAAATTTTTTAAACATGACTTAATTGGTTTTGAAATTTTGTATAATTAAATTGAATAATCCAAGTTATAACAAAAAAGTAGGTATTTTGTTTAAAATGCCGGCAGTTACCGGGAAGGGGAAGGCAATCAGCTTCTGATGGATAGTTATTATTACATGATAGAACCAGGCAATGTCAGGGATACGGTTATGGGGTATGTGACGGCCGTTAAATAATTTTCTACAAGTTTTATATGCCATGGTTTCGCTCACGAATTATTGTTATATAGTTTGGATTCGTGAGCCACGAAGCGAAGAATGTGAAATGTTTATTTCTTAAAAGGAAGGGGCGATTTCCGGAAATACGCCCGTCAATTCTTTGCAGACAAAGTCGATTTCCGGACCGTCACGGGTCATTTCCGTTCCGACAAAATCGATTTCCGTCCTGATACAATTCATTTCCCTATCGACACGGCTCATTTCCGCCCAGTTCAACTCCATTTCCGTCAGATTTTTTGTCATTGCGGCAGATTCTAGGTCGATTTCCATACTGTCACGGGTCATTTCCGTACCGACACAAGTCATTTCTTGACCGTCAAATTTCATTTCTTTGGGTGATGGTAGCGTAAATTATTGATTTTCAATTCTTTTTTAATGTATGGATAATACACAATTCATCTTTTGCTTTAAAATTGAGGTTACAAACCGGTAGAACTGAAAGGCACCAGGTGATGCCATAAACATTTCGTATTTAATTTAAGTATATGGTCACGGAAACACTTGCGCCTGTGGGATTTATTTTTCTTTTTCTTTTTTGCTTCTCCAAAAAAGAAACAAAAAAGGAGCCCGACAAAGGATTACATTCCCTTTGTCGGATGGTTCCCTGATTTAGCTTTTGTACTACTCTAAACTGAAAATTTGTTCCCTGATGAGTAACAGTTCAATAATTAGTTAACCCTCAAAAAGTCTTTTTGTAAAAAGGACATAAAAATTCCAGTAAACCTCTTGAATGTATCTAAAGAGGAGTACCCAACGTAAATTTGCCTCTGTGCGCCAGAGGATCATTCGTCGTTTAAAGTTCATTGCAGAGGCAGCAAAAATTACATTCATATTATCCCCTAAAATTCCTTTTAAA
>JBKJMZ010000011.1:0-8682 GCA_046596255.1 Ferruginibacter sp.
CTTGCCGATGTATTGGCAACGGGGTGGGAATAATTGCTTTTGTCAATCCCGAAGTAGGAGGGATCTGCTGCAGCCATATCTTATCGTAGATATCTTCAAACAACTTGATCAATGGGAATAGATCCCTTATATCCGATTACATCATCCGCTCCTGCCTGGCGGCAAACAGCCTGGCGCTACCCTGTTTATCCGCCTTTTTTAAGAACCAGTTAGACAACAACTTGAAAGCTAACAACTACTTACAGCATAGACAGCCGATTATATTTTTGGTTCAGCATTCCAGTAAGACTAATTTTAAAAGCATTTCAACGATACTTACTGAAATCAATAAAAATTAACTCTGAAGAGATGGACGCAATAAAATTTACTGAAACAATAATAATTGAAGCAAAATCAGAGCAAGTTTTTGATTTTACACAAGATTATAGTAAGCGATTAAAGTGGGACACATTTTTGAAAAAAGCAGTTTTAATTGACGTATCAACAAATGCCGATAAAGGGGTTAAAGCTTACTGTGTAGCTAAAAATGGACTTGCAATGGTAACGGAATATGTAACTTACAACAGACCGAAAGTAACAGCAATCAAAATGACAAAAGGACCTTTTATGTTTAAGTCTTTCTTAGGTTCCTGGACATTTAAAGAGCTTTCGGCAGACAAAACGGAAGTAATTTTTTTATATTCTTTTTTACTTAGGTTTCCTTTTAGCGTAATGACAAAGTTTATAAAACAAAACTTACAGACAAACGTAAAACAAAGACTTATTGAATTGAAAAGTAACATTGAAAACAAAAGCACAAACGGCTAACATGGGTTACTGCTGCTTTGCTGCTGACGAATAAATCCTCATCTTTTTGTTCTTAACTTTATAATCAGTTATTTTATTGGGCTTCAGTTCAAGTTTATCGGCGTTATTTTAATAACCAGTTATAAAAGAAGGATTAAAAAAATTATCTGTTATTTTTAGTAGCGCATTACAGCGTAAAATACTAATTTTAGGTGCAATGATATGCAGCTGTTCAACTTTAAAATAGCTATGAAATTTCTTCCTCTTTTTCTTTTGCTTGTTTTACATCAGACCTTGGCTTATTGTCAAAAAGACACATTATACCTGTCTGATATTTCTAAATTCTCTACAGCAGTTATTAAACTTAATGGATACCCCGACTTTATTGCAGTTGATGGTAATGATGTATGGATTACTAATACTAAGAAGATTGAAAAACTTTCTGTAGATAGTACAAAGCCCATCTTCACAGTAGATGTGCCAGCGCCGTGTGGTGCACCAATTGTAGGTTTTGGCTCATTGTGGGTTGCTAATTGCAGCGATAAAAGTATTTACAGAATAGATCGTACCACCGGGGAAATCATCTCGAAAATACAAACGGGTCTTGCTAATAAATATGGAGAACTAAGTCTTGCTGTAGGAGCGGGATCAATCTGGGTATTATCTGATAGTTCAGGCATTTTAACACGCATTGACCCAATCAAAAACAAGATTCAAAGAAGAATAAAAGTAAAGCCCTTGTCATACTGTGTAGCATTTGGTTATGATGCGGTTTGGGTGACAAATACAGGAAGTGTAAAATATAACTGGAAAACCGGAGAAGTTCAAGCTAATAAGCGAGGTTTCATTCAACGTATAAATCCGGGAACAAATAAAGTAGTAGCGAATATAACTGTCGGTTTAGCTCCTCTCTTTATTGCTGCCGGTGAAAATGCTGTATGGACTCTTAACCAGGGAGATGGAACTGTAAGTAGAATAGATCCGCATACAAATAGAGTAAAAGCAACAATTGACGTAAAGGCTTCCGGAGGAGGAGCCGATATAGCAACTGGCGGTGGTAAAGTCTGCATCAGGGGTAACCAAACTGTATTTCTGCTTTCTGTAGACCCAAAATCAAATACAGTGGACAAACGCTATGGACCAATATCAGGGAGTGGGGCGGTTCGTGTTACTAAAAATAATATGATTTGGGTTTCATCTCATGATGTTAATACCGTTTGGGTAATGAAACAATAATCAACTCGATATGCACCTAACATGCGGCTTTGTGCAATTCCGGTTGGTGTTCGTGCCGATGATCAGGCTGAGATCATCTTGATTTTTTTTTCTTAACTTAATTCCGAATTTAAACCAAAGTATACTCTTTAAAATTTACTACCATGAACCGGATCATCCTTTGTATTTTTTCAAGCCTCTTATTCCTGGCTGCCTGCAATCAAAAAGAAAGTGCTTCAACTGAAGAAGGTCTGGGCATATTTAGTACAGACAGTTTTACCGTGGCCGTTAAACACTTGTCCTCAGATGAATTCCAGGGAAGAAAACCCTTTACACCCGGCGAAGCAAAGTCCATTGCTTATATTCAAAACAAATATGCTGCTCTGGGATTGGAACCGGGTAATGGCAATAGTTTTTTCCAGGATATCCCCATGGTTAATATAAAAGCAAAGGCCGATTCCGTAATGAAAGTGCAGGGAGCAAAAGAAGCGATGACACTAAAAGCGTTTGCTGATTATGTCATCTGGACGGACAGGACAGAACCTGCCCAATCTTTCAGCAATGATGAACTTGTATTTGCGGGTTATGGCGTAGTGGCTCCCGAATACAATTGGAACGACTATGCAGGAATAGATGTGAAAGGCAAAATAGTTATGGTGCTTGTGAATGATCCGGGCTTCAATGCCGGCGATTCAACCATTTTTAAAGGAGAGACTATGACCTATTATGGCCGCTGGACCTATAAATTTGAGGAGGCTGCAAGACAGGGTGCCAAAGGCTGCCTGGTCATTCATGAAACGAAGGCAGCAGGTTATCTTTTCAATGTGCAGCAGGCCAATTTCAATACATCGAGATTACAATTAGACAACCGGGATAAACCCCAGCAGCTTTGCAATTTAATCGGCTGGATAACTGATACAGCAACCAAAAAACTGATAACTGCTGCAGGTATGGATGCTGATAAGTTAATGAAATTAGCAGATAAAAGCGGGTTCAAAGCAGTTCCGCTAAATTTGAAAGTATCAACAAATATGACCGTTGATGTTAATTATAATATTTCAAAAAACGTAATTGCAAAAATTACAGGTACTAAATACCCCGATGAGACCATCATTTATACTGCTCACTGGGATCACTTAGGCATTGGCAAGCCTGATGAAAAAGGAGACTCTATTTACAATGGGGCCTTTGATAATGCCACAGGCGTTGCAGGTTTGTTTGAATTGGCCCGTGCTTTTAAAAGTCTTAAAACAAAACCTGAAAGAACCATTGTCTTCCTGGCCGTAACGGCAGAAGAGCAGGGCTTACTGGGCTCTGCTTACTATGCACAACATCCAGTTTATCCCTTGGAAAAAACAGTGGGCAATATTAATATGGATGGTGTTAATTATTTAGGCAAGGCAAAAGATGTAGTGGCTATTGGCAAAGGCCAATCGGAACTGGAAGACCTGTTAAAAATCGAAGCCGCAAAACAGGATCGTTACCTTGGAGATGAAGATCATCCGGAAGCAGGATACTATTACCGGTCCGATCATTTCAATTTTGCCAAAGCCGGTGTTCCATCCGTTCATTTTGATGATGGTGTGGATATGAAAAATATGAGCAAAGAAGAAGTAATCAAACAAAAAGATGAATACAGGTTAAAGCATTATCACCGGCCTTCGGATGAATATAGTGAACAATGGAACGTTGATGGAGCAATTGAAGACCTGCAATTGTATTTCATGCTTGGAAAGACATTAGCATACAGCCGCATTTGGCCAAGATGGAAACAGGGATCTGAATTCAAAGCAACCAGAGAGAGAAGCAATGAAATGAGGAGGTAATAAATATATTTATAAAATTATTCTACCGCTAACAAAATTATTTGCTTGGGCATTTGCACCGGGGAGAGAAGCAATGAATTCCCTGCTTTAGCAAATACTCAATCATTATACGTTTGCTTCGGTAACGCACTTTAAAAAATAATGACACTTAAAATATTGACATTTCTAATGAAACAGTTCCTTATATTTCTATTCATTCTTTCCTATTCATGTACACATGAAAATTCAACATATAATAAACCTGAGCAACTAGATGATGGAATTCCAACTTCAACATTAGCCGATGTTGGAATGGATGAAAAGCTGATCAATGAAATGCAGGACTCCATCACTGCCGGCGCCTACCCAAATATTCACAGTGTATTAATCCTTCGCAATAACAAACTGGTTTATGAGAAATACTGGCCCGGGCATGATGAGAACAGGGGAACAGATTTTATTGGCGTGATAGATCACGGTCGTGATAGTCTTCATGACATCAGGAGTATCACAAAAAGTATTACAAGTGCGGCGGTAATGTTGGCATTAGATCAAGGTAAGATCAAAAACCTGGATCAGCGCCTTTTTGACTTTTTCCCAGAGTATTCTAAATATGCAGAAGGCAGGAAGAAGGATATAACGGTCAGGCATTTGCTGACCATGACTTCTGGTTTGAATTGGCAGGAAGAACAATCTTATAATGATTCATTAAAAAAGCATGATGTATCCTATGCCCTGGATTTTATTTTGCGTCAGCCGCTGGTTGATGAGCCAGGATCAAAGTTTAGTTATAATAGTGCGAGTACACAATTGTTGGCACATATCGTAGAAAAAGCTACTGGCATGGACATTGAAAAGTTTACTGTAAAATATTTGTTTCAACCGCTGGGTATAAAATATTTTGAGTGGACCAAAGAAAAAAATCGCCTTATCAGCGCCTGGGGAGGTTTACGAATGCGATCAAGGGACTTAATGAGGTTTGGAATGCTTTATTTTAACGGTGGAAAATGGAATGACAAACAGATCATATCAAGCAATTTAGTGGAAGAGTCAATGCGGACGCATATTTACTCAGAAGAACCTTATGGCTATGGTTATCAGTTTTGGACCCTGGTTGATAGCGTTCAGGATCAATCGGTAAAAACAATTGAAGCTTCAGGGAATGGGGGGCAAAAAATTGAAATTAACAGATCCAAAAATTTAATCCTGGTCATCACGGCAGGTAACTATGATTTGCATAATTTGCGGAAGACACCCTATGATTTGTACCTTGATTTTGTTTATCCGGCTGTTATTAAATAAATGGTAATTGCACGAACGCACAACACGAACTGTGTAAAAAATCAAATAATTTTTGCCTTTTTTTACGGTTTTGGCTGAACAATAATTTTTTCGCTAATCAGCTTCAGTTCCAGCTAACGAATAACACCAAGCAATAGAATAAACAATGAACTTTTAGTTATAAATTTATCGGCAGTTATGGGCTGATTTTCAAATACTGCCACATCGCCAGGCCGTACCTTTGTGTGCACGCTGAGTATTAATAATTCTTATGTAACATCAACATGAAAAAACTTTACTTGTTTTCTGATATTCTTCATAAATACTAATGCTTATAAAAGAATGATTTAAAAAAATTGTTTGTTATTTTAGTAGCGCATAATAAAGTAAATGCTAATGTTTATTGGATATGCTAATTCGACAATAATAAACATAAAACCCTATTAAATAAAAATGGGTATAAATGTGAAACATCATTATGGCTAATATTTTTCAGGATGATTTTTCAAAGCTTGAACACGAGGGATGGTCTCGGGTATCTGTCTTGTACGACCAATCCTGGGCAAATCTCACCAAACAATTTATTGAGCCATTGCTCGAAGCTGTAGATATACATCCAGGCATGCAAGTGTTGGATATTGCTTGCGGACCCGGTTATGTTGCTCAAAGTATTTATTTAAAAAATGGTATCCCAACGGGAGTTGACTTCTCTGCCTCAATGATACAACTCGCAAAAAAATTATATCCTTATATTGAGTTTGCTGAAGGTGATGCGCAGGATTTGAATTTCAATGATGGCACATTTGACTGCGTTGTTATGAATTTCGGTATGCTCCATTTGGTAAAGCCAAATTTAGCCATATCTGAAGCATGTCGGGTTCTTAAAAAAGGCGGACGCTATGGGTTTACAGTTTGGGCAGGTCCTGAAAAAAGTCCTATAGCGAAAGTGATGAATGATAGTATAATGCAGTTTGCCGATCAAAATATAAAAATGCCTGAAGCTCCTTCGCACTATTTATTCAGTAATGAACAATTGTGTCGCAAAATTTTGGCTGAAAATGGATTTAATGAAGCAAGCGTCTATTTCAAAAATCAATTTGCAGAATGGATAGTGCCTTCAGCCGATTTTTATTTTGAAACGGAATTAAATGCCGGAGTGCGAACGGCAGCTTTTTTGAAACTGCAAACCAGTGAAACACTGTCAAAAATTAAAGAAGCCGTAACTGTAGGAATGAAACAATTTTATGATGGAAGACACTATCATTTAAAATTTTGTGGCTGCATTGTTTCGGCTGTAAAAAATTAAGACACTTATACTCACAGCAAAAACAGCACATCCGAGGCGATTTGGCAATATGGGCGGAGTGACGAACCTGCCTGCCGGCACTTTCTCAGGCGAGTCTCTGATAAAGCAATAAGCGGGGGTCAGGACCTCGCCGTCATTGATATAACCCAACGGCAAGGTCCTGGAAGCAAACGCACAAATCCTGTCGGAGACTCGCCCGAAAGAGTGCCTTCATAAGTCCAATCTGTTAATTTTAAAATATCTAAGTGAACTGTAACAGGTACACCGCTTCTGCCGTCTTGGGTTATCCTTCAAATATCTTTTATCAAATTTAACCTCACACATTCACCCGGCTCTTGCCGGGTAACTGCAGTACTATACTCTTCGATACGTAGTACCAATGACGAGTAAAATAAAGCCAATTAGCAACATTTCATAGTTGTACTTTGATAATATATCTATCTGGCTATAATGACCCAAAATACCTAAAAAGCCGAGGATAAGTGCAACGACCCAGAGTATTTGGTTGGGTGCACTGGGCATAAATTTTCTGTTTGCCATAAATATTTGATTTAGTTATGATTGAATAATTCTATGTTGAATTGTTTATTGAGTCAATGATGACTCAGTGTAAAAGTAGGTCTATTTGAATTCTCAATCAATGGAGATTTGTGCCAATTTTGAGTTACTTACAACGGTATCGGAAGCGTCTACACTTTATAAATTTTTCATGTTCCACTATGTTGTCTCTGTGCTGTTGTCGAAATTCCATTTTCTCAGGCGAGTCTATGATAAAGCAATTAGCGGGGGTTAGGACCTTTATTGACATAAACCGAAGGTCCGGGAAGCCAATGCACAAATCCTATAGGCGACTCGCCTGAAAGAGCTTTGGTTCGTGAGACATGAACCGGGCAAAGGGGTTTCCCCGATTTTAGCAATACGATTGTTATATGCTGTGGGTTTATATAACCGAATTAGTTTATTGTCACTAAATCATTCATAAAATCATTTTCTGAAATAATAATCAGCCAGAGCCTTTGCTATACTCCCCGGTTTTGCTTCATCCGTATTAGTGAGAATGATAATTGAAAGACCATCATTTACAAAATTTGAAAATACAGACCTAAAACCAATATTACTTCCACCATGCCAAATCAGTTTATGCCCATTATATTCATCTACAAACCAACCAAAGCTGTAATATTCTTTTGAATCTGCTTTCTCCGAAGTTTTAATAAACGGTTGCCATAGTTTTTCCCAATTATCTTTTCTAAGAATAATTTTTTTCTCACGTAGAGCCTTCTCCCATTTTATCATATCGGACGAGGTAGAAAGAAACCCTCCGCTGGGTCGTATAGCATACATGGCTGTGGCATTAACCAGGCGGTTATGATTATGCATATACCCATCGGCACGGTTAGGAATGATTTGATAAAAATCAGTTAGATAGCTATTGTTCATCCCTGCGGGTATAAATAACGCAGAATGAATATAATCCTGCCAGGGCATTCCACTTATCCGGGTGATAATTTCTGCCAACATAAAATAGGAAAGATTACAATACTGGTATTTTTCACCGGTTTTGAAAACCAGGGGTAAGTTATATGCAGACCTTATAACGTCAATATCAGGTTTGATTTTAAAATTGTCATAAGCAGGGCCTTCTCTTTGCAAGCCCGAAGTGTGAGACATCAGATTACTTATTTTAATTGGTCGCCATGTTTCTGGTGCATCAGGGAAAAACTTATGTACAGAATCTTCAATGCTAAGTTTTCCTTCTTCCATTAATTTTATAATAGCTGTTGTAAAGAACTGTTTGCTAACTGAACCAAGCCTGATTACTGTTTCAGAGGTTACTGGTACATTCAATTCTACGTTAGCTAATCCATAACCTTTGTTTGTAACAACTTGTCCGTTTTTTGTTACAGCAAGCGAAAGCCCAACAATTTTTTGCTTCTCCATCATTTGATTAACGATTATATCAGTACTGTCAACCTGTGTAAATGCCAGAGAAGGTAATAGGAGAAAAAGAAGCATTTTTATCATTTCAGTATATTTTTTTAAATGGAAATCGATTTTATTAAATATGAGTCGACATGTAATTTCTGTACATGAAGTCAGTGTATCAATTTGTACCCAACGTCCAGGCCCAGTTGGGGAATTATTCCGTCCCGGCCCTGAATTTTTATAAAGAAACGAAATTTTTATTGTTAACCCAAACAAGCCAGCGGCATCTCGCCCGAGGCGAGACAAAACTCCGCTGGCGGATTAGTAAACGGTCAACCCATGGCTAAGGTTGAATAGCGAACT